>JBJSZP010000420.1:0-638 GCA_046090365.1 Planctomycetia bacterium | reverse complement strand
CTGGATCCTGTCGCTCGACGCCGACGAGACGCTCGACGCAGAGGCCGCGGCCGCCGTCGCGGCCCTCGATCTCGCCGATCCCGAGGCGTGCTTCGCGTTTCGCCGCCGCACCTTCATCGGCCGCCGGGAGATCCGCCACGGGCCCTGGGGCGGCGAGCGGGTGCTCCGCCTCTTTCACCGCAGTTCGGCCGGCTTCTCGCCCCTGCCGGTTCACGAGCAGGTGGAGGCCCGCTCCCGCCCGCGGCTTCTGCCAGGCTCGATCCTGCACCACAGCTTCACCGACGGCGCCGACGTGCTCGCACGGTCGATCCGCTACGCCCGCCTCAAGGCCGAAGTCATGCGGGCGAAGGGGCAGCGTGTAGCCGCGTGGAGGCTCCCGCTCCGCGGCGTGGGCAACTTCGCGAAAGCCTACGTGCTCCAGGGCGGCTGGCGCGACGGCGCCGCCGGCTTCATCATCGCCCTCTCGCGCGTGATCGACTCGACGCTCCCGCGTGCGCTGCTGCTCCTTTCGGACGACGACTCATAAGCGTGCGCCGGCTCGGGGTTGCCCCGTACCACCTCGCCGGACGTTCACTGCGGCCCTCCAGGCCTCCGTTCACTCGACTCCGGCTGCGCTGCGCCATCCATGGCTGCGCTTG
>JBJSZP010000419.1:0-2092 GCA_046090365.1 Planctomycetia bacterium | reverse complement strand
CGCGACGGCAGGATCCTCAACGACGAGACGGTGGAGGTGCTCAGGCGCCAGGCCGTGGTGCTCGCCGAGGCGGGCTGCCATGTCGTGGCCCCGAGCGACATGATGGACGGCCGCGTGGGGGCGATCCGGGCGGCGCTCGATGCGGCCGGCCACGAGGACGTGTGCATCCTCTCGTACGCAGCAAAGTATGCCTCCGCGTTCTACGGCCCCTTCCGCGACGCGGTCGGGAGCCATGCGGCCCTCGCCACGGCGGCCGCCCTCGGCGTCGCCGACAAGCAGACCTACCAGATGGATCCAGCCAATGCCGACGAAGCCCTCCGCGAGGTGGCGATTGACCTCGCCGAGGGGGCTGACATGGTGATGGTGAAGCCGGCCGGCACGGCGCTCGACGTGATCCACCGCGTGAAGATGGCCTTCGGCGTGCCCACGTTCGCCTACCAGGTGAGCGGAGAATACGCGATGATCCAGGCCGCCGCGGCCAACGGCTGGCTCGACGGCCGGAAGGCGGCGCTCGAGAGCCTGCTCGTGCTCAAGCGGGCTGGCGCCGATGCGATCCTCACCTACTTCGCCCCCGAAATCGCCCGCGGTTTGCCGCGATAGACTTCGTCACTTGGGCATGCCGAGGGCGGCGCGAAGCACCGGCTCGAAAGCATCGGCCTGACGCATGAAGCCGAGATCGGTGGGGTGCGAGCCGTCGACCGTGCCTTCGCTATCGTCACCGAGCAGCGTGTCGCCCGGGATGTACCACAGTCCCTGCATGTTCTCGCGGCGGAGAGTTTCGAACGCCTCCTTGAGGGCGACGTGGTTGGCGTCGTGAAAGATGTCCTTGCCTGCGGTGATCCAGGCGTTGGTGAACCGGCGATCCTCGACGAGGACGATCGGGACGTCGGGGCGAGCGGCGCGCAGCCGCTGCACGAACGGGATGCACCGCTCTCGCACTATCTCGGCGTTCATGTTGGGGAGGCAATCGATGACGTAGCAGGCCGCATCCACGCGGGCGAGGAGGTCCCCCACGCCCGGGTCCATTCGGCCGTTGCCGGAGAAGCCGAGATTGGCCACGGGCCGGTCGAGCCGTCTGCCCAGGATCGCCACGTGCGCCATCCCGGGGCGGCTCGCGCAGGCGCCGTGCGTAATCGAAGTTCCGTAGAATACGATCGGCTTGTCGCGCGGGGCCAGCCAGGCGAACGACGCCCCTGCGGATACCCCGATGGCCATCGACTCGACTCCGTTGAAGAGCGGGAGCCAGACGCCGTACTCACGGCTCCCCGGCACGAGGCCGGCCAGGAGCGGCACCTCGAGCGACTGCGCCTCGGGCTTGATGGCGGCGACCCATCGCCAGCGACCGTCGGAGTCGCGGGCGTAAAGATCGATGCCGCTTGCGCCGCTGGCGGCCATGTGGGGCTTGTCGAGCACGTCGCTGCGGAGGCTCATGCGCGCGTGAATAGCCGTGGCATCGGAGCGAAATCGGGCCAGCATGCCAGTGGAGTCGCGGCTCAGGTTCCAGACCGGCTTGGGCACGGTCGCTTCGGCAGCCGCGGGGAAGCGATCGAAGGGCCGCGCGCGCTCCTCGTCGGCCCAGAGCCGGCCTTCGACGTTGGCCACAGGGAGATCGTGCCAGTCGAGTAGCGCCCGCGGCGACGACGGGTCGGCGGCGCGCGTCGCCGTCGCGGCGAAGCCGATGACGAAGAGAAGGCAGGGGGCGATGAGCGGGCGACGAGGTGGGATAAGAGCAGGCATACGCTCGGGCGGTTAGGGAACGGGATCACGTCTTCGGCCGAAAGGAGACGAGCCGTTCAGGCCTCGTGTCCAGCCTCGGGGCAGCCGGGTTGCCGGTATGGATAAGGTCGATGCAGTAGGGAATCGCGGGAAACACCGCGTCGAGGCACTCGCGGATGCTCTTCGGCCGGCCCGGGAGGTTGACGACGAGTGCGTGGCCGCAGACGCCGGCCGTCTGCCGCGAGAGGATCGCCGTCGGCACTTTTTCGAGCGACACCTTGCGCATCAGTTCGCCGAACCCGGGCAGCAGTTTCGTGCACACCCGCTCCGTGGCCTCGGGGGTCACGTCGCGCGGGGCGGGGCCCGTGCCGCCGGT
>JBJSZP010000418.1:0-3541 GCA_046090365.1 Planctomycetia bacterium | reverse complement strand
CTGCACGCCGGGCGTGTTTCCCTGGAAGCTCGGCTACAGCCAGATCGCATGGCCGATGCTCGTGCAGTCGGTCGACCTCTTCGGCCCGGAGTTTGCCACGTTCGTGCTCTTTGCCCACGCGGGCGTGCTCGTCGCCGCCGCACTCGCGATCGGGCAATGGTTCGGTCGAGGAGCCACACGCGGGTCTGCGACGAACGGTGGCCAGGGGTTCACTGCGGCCGCCCTCGCGATCTGCGTCGCCAATCTCGCCTACGGGCTGGGTTCGATGGCCTGGTGGGACCGGCAGGCCGAGGCGGCCCCGAGCCTGCGCGTGTTGCTCGTGCAGGCGAATCCTGAGGAACACGACGGCGTCGACGCCCTGCGCAGGCTCACGCGCGAGGCCACGAGCACAGGCGCGGCATACGACCTCATCTGCTGGCCCGAATGCAGCGGTGGCAGTTATGAGACGAGCCTGAAGTCGTTCACCGATGCCGAGAAGGTGATGGCGCTGTCGCGGGATCCGCGGCGGGGCCTGCGGCCGCTCGAGAATCCCGGCTGCCACCTCCTGTTTGGCGGCAAGATCTACGAGGGGCATCCCCAGAAGCCGCGGTCGCTCTACCAGTCGGCCATCCTCGTTGATTCCGCCGAAACCATCCTCGGCTGCTACCACAAGCGGCATCTGATGCCGTTCGGCGAGTACGTGCCGGGGGAGGAGTGGTATCCCGAGATCAAACATTATTTCCCGATGCAGGATGTGCTCACCGAAGGCCAAGAGGCGTGCGTGCTCCCTGCTCCCTCGGGCGCGCGGATCGGCGCGATGCTCTGCTACGAGGACATGATCCCCTCGGCGGCCCGGTCGCTCGTCAATGCCTCGGCCAATCTGCTCGTCTCCCTGATCAATGGGTCGGCCTTCACCGAGCCGCTCACGCTCGCCCAACACCGGCTGCTCGCCCAGATGCGGGCCGTGGAATGTCGGCGAACCCTGATCCGCACGGCGGCGACCGGCGAAACCTGCGTGATCTCGCCAGTCGGCCGGGTGACCGCCCGACTGCCGCTCCATGCGGAAGACACGCTGGCGATCAGTGTGCCGCTGCTCGAGTCGCGGACTCTCTACGGCGTCACAGGGAACCTGTTTCCCTTCTGCTGTGCCGCCGGCTTGGCCGCTGTGGCTTGGCGGGCCCGGTCACGCACGGGTTGACAGCGCGGCTTCGACGGTGCGCTCGAGAAGGCCGATGGGCACCCGTGATATCGTCTTCCACGAGGTGCGGATCGACGCCCTCGGCCGGACGCGGACCCTCCCCGAGCAGATACCAGCAATCGATTCCCAGGTGGCTGGTTATCGGCCAATAGCAGCCAACCACGTAGTTTGGCGAGAAGATCTCCACGAGCGCTGCCCCGGGCGGGCACCAGAGAATGTTCGTCAAGCCCGCGCCGTGCGGCGCGACCACGATGTCCACGTCGGCCATGGCGGCCACTTGAGAGCGGAAGTCGAGGGACTCGAAGGCGAGTGTCTCGAATCCATATCGCCGAAGTGAGGCGACGACATCAGGCTCGTTCCGGATCCTCCGGTATCGTGCTGCCGTGCGGCTGATGTAGACCCGGCGTCTGCTGGATGGAGGTGAAGCAGAGGCGGCCATGCTCGTGCGCAGGAATTTACAAGCCCATTTTGGCACATGGCCGGAGTACCCCGATGGCGACGGAACCACGAGCGTGTCAGCCAGGTAGTGTGAGCCCGGCTTTGCGAGCACCAGCCGATCGGAATCGATGCCGAAGGCCGCTAGGGATTCGACGACGGCAGCGACGCCGCGGTTGACGATAAAGCGGTCGATTGCTTCGAGGCCTCCGGGCCAGCAGTGCCGCAGGATTTCCAGCCGCAGCAGTGATTCAGTGAGCCAATGGAAGTAGTTCTCGCCGCCGGCGGTGGCCAGCACGGCCACCACGCCGGGAATGCGGTGACAGTGATTCAGCCACATGCGCCGGAAGACCGTATGCTGGTGAGCCCCGGCGAGCCCCACAGCGAGAGTCAACTGTCGGGAAACATCGACAAGCAGGCGATCGTCATGCGTCAGCACCGACCCCGATGCGTCGTATGCCCGACCCCGAGGGATCGAAATCACGAACGTGGCCAGTTCCTCCATCTCGCAGGTTCGAAACGCACTGGAAGGTAGTGGCTCCAGGGTCTGTGGCCCGAGAAGCCGGCCGATCCCCGCCTCCCGGCCCGGAAAAAACATGACACCAGCCGATGCTGCCGCCCGTGCGTAGTCCCGGGATGTGGCGTGGCACCCCTTTGGAATTCCGAAGTAGCTGGAACTCACCGGAAGCCGCCTTGTGGCTTCCACAAGCCGCGACTTAAGTTTCTTGCGCCACGATCGCACGAGCGGTTTCTCCCCCGGCGCTGCCGGTTGGCCAAGTTGTACCAGTCGATGCGAAAACCCCCCAAAGCTTCATGGCTCGCGTTACGTTCATTCCCGACCCCGAAGCGCCATCCGACTGGCAGCTTCTTCTGCGCGCAATCCTCGAGCCGCTCGGCACCATTCACGGCGTCGATCAGAACGACGGATCCGTCGTCGGATTTACACCTGGCGAGCCGGTGATCGTCGCCGCCGCAACGGTTCCGCCCGCACTGGCTGCAGTCCGACACGACAGCGTGATCCTGGCGCCCAGCCCCTTTGCTTCGGTTCCAGTACGGTTTCCAGCGTCTCCTCCTGGCGTGCGAGTGCTCTCCTTCAATAGCGCTTGTCATGCCGCTGCCCAGCGGGCCGGGCTGCGATCGGCGCTCTTTCAGTATTTCCCGGAACCCGAGCCCGGGGTATCGCCGGCAGATCGGGCTGTTCGCGGGTTGTCCGACTGCCCATCCCCACCCCAGCAGTTCAGTCTCGATTCGATCCGCTCGATGGCTCGCGGCGCATGTGTTTGCTGCGCCGAATCACCTCTGGCTTTGGACTACATCGTCGACGGTGTCAACGGGTTTATCGGTGACGTGGCGGCCCGCTGGACGCCCGCCGCCGCTCGGGCGATCGGTGCCGCAGCCCACCTCTCCGTGAGGCAGGGTTTCAACCGCTGGCAGAAGGATCAGGCCCGGCTCGCAGAGTTTGTGTTTGCACCTACTCCGACAACCTCTACCGTGCGCTTGACACATGCCCCTCCACCTGCGGGAAAGTGGCCATCGCGATCGGTCACTCCCGTGGTCACGGTGGCGACCGTGGTGCGCAATGCCTCTGCCGAACTGCGTGCCACGCTGCCCAGTATTCTCGGACAGCGGTTCACGGAGATGGAGGTGGTGCTTTTCGACGGCGGCTCTACCGACGAGACGCTCGACGTGATCCGTGAGCACGCCGCCCACATTCACTACTGGACCTCCGCGCCGGACGGCGGACCTTACGATGCTATGCAGAAGGCGGTGATGATGGCGCGCGGACGGTGGATCCTGTTCATGAACGCCGGGGACCGGTTCGTGGACACGGATGCGCTCGGCAGGCTCGTGGAGGCGGCCCGCGACGACGCCGACGTCGTGGCGGGCCATCATGTCTACATCGACTCCAAGGGCATCGAGTCGATCAAT
>JBJSZP010000417.1:0-5617 GCA_046090365.1 Planctomycetia bacterium | reverse complement strand
CTAGGGGCTGCCCATGCCCTCGAGCGGGCTGTGGGAGCGAGCGCAGCAATGGATGGCGAAAGCGAAGCGGACACGCAGAGAGCCGAAGCCTGGAGGGCTGAGGCGAACGTCAAGCGAGAGGGCGTGGGCAGTCACGAGCCGGCGCGCCAACGAGCCGAACGTCCGGCTACGGGATACGGGGAGCCTGAAGCCGGCCCGCTATGTGAAGCAGGGCCGGCCGACGTGCGTCAAGCCGTGCCGCCGAGGATCGTGGCGCGGGCCACGCGGCCGACGCCGAGCATGTAGGCGGCCGTGCGGAGCGGGACCTTGCGCGAGGTGGAGAGCTGCCACACCTGCTCGAAGGCCTCGCCAAGGATGCGGTCGAGCTCCTGGTAGACCCGGGCCACGCCCCACTGGTAGTGCTGCCGGTTCTGCACCCACTCGAAGTAGCTCGCCGTCACGCCGCCGGCGTTCACGAGGATGTCGGGAGCCACGATGATGCCGCGGTCATCGAAGATCGCGTCGGCGTCGGGCTCGATCGGGGCGTTGGCGGCCTCGACCACGATCGGGGCCTTCACGGTCGCCGCGTTGGCCTTCGTGAGCACGCCGCCGAGGGCCGCGGGGATGAGCACGTCGCAGTCCATGGCGAGGAGCTCGGCGTTGGTGATCGCGTCACCCCCGGTGAAGCCCGCGAGGCGGCCGCCGTGCTCGCGGGCGTAGCGCAGGCAGGCGAGCACGTCGAGGCCGTCGGCGCGGTGGAAGCCGCCGTCGGCGTCGCTCACCGCCACGACCGTGCACTCGGCGTCGCGGAGATACTTGGCCGTGTGCGTGCCCACGTTGCCAAAGCCCTGGATCGCCACGCGGGTGCCGGGGATGCGGCGGCCGAGGCGGCTCAGGAGCTTGAGCGTGAGCGCGCCCACGCCGCGGCCGGTGGCCTCCTCGCGGCCGGGGATGCCGTGGTAGTCGATCGGCTTGCCCGTGACGCAGGCCGGTGAGAAGCCGTGGTACTTGTCGTATTGGTTCATGATCCAGGCCATCACCTCGGCGGTGGTGCCCATGTCGGGGGCCGGGATGTCGACGTCGGGGCCGAACAGGTCGTGGATCGCGTCGACGAAGCGGCGGGTCACGCGCTCGAGCTCGCGCCGCGAGAGCTTCGTGGGGTCGAGGGCGATGCCACCCTTCGCCCCGCCGTAGGGGAGGTTCACGACGGCCGTCTTCCAGGTCATGAGCGCCGCGAGGGCCCGCACCTCGTCGAGGTCGACCTGCGGGTGGTAGCGGAGGCCGCCCTTCATGGGGCCGCGGGCGTCGTTGTGCTGCACGCGGTAGCCGATGTAGGTGGCCACCTCGCCGGAGTCGAGCTCCACCGGGATCTGCACCTGCACCTCCCGCTTCGCGCCGAGCAGCTGGCGGCGGATGCCGGGGGAGAGGTCAAGCTGGTCGGCGGCGCGGTCGAAGTAGATGCGGGTGGATTCGCTCGAACGCATGGTGCGGCGGGCTCCGGGGCGTGGCGTGATCGTATCGGCGGCCGTCTCCGGCACACAAGCAAGCGCGTGGCCGGAGGGTGGCCGCGGCGGCTACGATTGGGGGAAGCGGCCCCGCCCCGAGACACGTGCATGCCCGCCCCCACCCCCAACCAGTTCTGGACCCTCGTCGGCGAGTCGGGGCTCGTCGATGCCGACCGGCTGTCGGCCCTGCGGGCGGAGTTCGAGATCGAGTCGCTCTCGCCGGCGGCGTCGCCCGAGGCCGTCACGGAGGTGATCGCCAAGTGGCTGGTGCGCCGCAAGGTGCTCACGCTCTGGCAGGTGCGCCGGATCGTGCGCGGCGACCGGGGGCCGTTTTTCATCGGCGACTACCGGCTGCTCGAGCGGCTCGAGAAGGATGCCTACCAGGGGCGGGCCAAGGGGCACCTCTTCCGGGCCCGGCACGAGCCGTCGGGCCGGGGCGTGCTGCTCATGGTGCTCGACGCGGACCGCTGCCGCGATCTCGAGGTGTGGACCGACATCGTGCGCCGGACGACGGTCGCCAACCGGGCGGCCGACCCGATGCTCGCCCGTACGTGGGCGCTCGAGCAGAGCGGCGGGCAGCGGTTCATCGTGTGCGAGGACGTGGGCGGGCCGTCGCTCACCGCCGAGCTCGCAGCCCGCGGGCCGCGGCCGATCGCCGAAGTCGGGCCGCTCGTGCTCGGGCTGGCCCGCGCCGTCGCCGAGCTCCACCGGCTCGGCGTGGTGCACGGCGGGATCTCGCTCGAGGCGCTCAAGCGCGAGCCGGTGGCCGCCGGCCCAGCGACCGGCCGCGTGCGGCTGCTGCAGTTCCCGCTCGTGGCCGATCCGCATGTCGTGCCGCCGCGGCCCGTGATCGACACGGCCGAAGGGGTGCGCGGGATGGGCACGCGGGTGGCGTTCCTCGCGCCGGAGCTGCTGCTGCCGGGCGCCGTGTGCGATCCCCGCAGCGACGTCTACGCGATCGGCTGCGTGCTTCACGCGCTGCTCGCAGGCGCGCTGCCCTGCTGGCAGGGCGACGCGGAGCGCACGCTCGCGCAGGCGGCGTTCGTGGGGCCGCCGCCGCTCGGGCCGCCGCAGGTGCCGGTGGAGGTGGCCACGCTCGTGTCGTATCTCGTCGCCCGCGATCCCGCGGCCCGCTACCAGTCGGCGGCCGAGGCGGCCGACGCGATCGCCGCCTGCCTCGGGCTGCCGCCCGTGTCGCCGTCGCTGCCGGCGCAGCAGCCGTTCATCGGGCCGGCCGCCGCGGCCGCGGCGGAGCCGCCCGTGGCGGCCACCAGCCCCGCGGCCGCCGTGCTCACCGCGTCGCGGGCCGCCGAGGCGCCCGTGATCGTCGCGGCTGCGCCGTCACGCGAGCCGCCGACGTCGGGCCGCTGGATCGCGGCGGGCCTCGGCATCGCCGCGCTCTCCGCCGTCGCGGCCGGGGCATTCGTGGTGGTGGCGACGCGGCCTCCCGTCGAGCCCGCGCGGCCGCGGGCGCCAGTGGCGACGGCCAAGACCAAGACCGCCTCCGACACCGCGCCGCGTGCCGAACCGCAGCCGGAAGCCGAGCCCGAGGCGGAGGCTCCCCAGGGCCGCCCGGCGACGCGGCTCGTCGACGCGACCGACTCGTCCGACGTGCCGTGGGCGTCGCCGACGAACGGCCCGCCGCCGGTGCTCGCGCACCTGCCGCCCGGCTCGCAGCTCGTGCTGCTCGCCCGGCCGGCCGACCTGCTCGCAAGCGACGAGGGGCGGCTGTTCGTGCAGGCCCTCGGCGACCGGGCCTCGCGGGCGCTGGCGGCGCTCGCCGTCGTCTGCGGCTGCGCGGTCGAGGAGCTCGAACATGTCCAGGCGGGCTGGCAGGCCGACCCGGCTGCGGGGCCCGACGCCGTGGCGATGGGCTTCGCCGTGCACGGAACGCGGGCCCTGCCCGTGTCCGAGGACGAGGCCGCCCGAGACCGTGCGTGGGGCAAGACCGCGCCGCGCGAAGTCGACGGCGAAACGATCCACGTGGGAGCGTCGCTCGCCTACTGGCTGCCCGGCGCCGACGGCGGTCGCGTGCTCGTGGCCGCGCCGGAAAAACTCCTCCGCGAGCTGGTGGCCGCCGACGCGGATGGCCGCAAGCGGGCGACGGCGGCCGACTGGCGCGACCGGCTCCAGGCGACCCTGCCGCCCGACCTCGAGGAACTCGTGGGCATGCTCGACGAGGATCGGCACGTGACGCTGTTCGGGTCGCCGGACTATCTCCTCCACGACGGGCGGCCCGTGTTCGCGGGGCCGCTCGCCAAGCTCATCGAGCCGCTGAATACCCTCCTCGGCGAGAAGTCCGCCGCGGCGGCGCTCTCGCTGCACTGCGGCGACACCTTCTATCTCGAGCTCGACGCGATCCCCGGCCGCAGCGGCGCGGCGCGGCGCGAGGCCGCGACGCTCGCCGGCCGCATCGCGGCGCTCGCCGACGCCGTGGAGGAGTATTGCAACGCGCTCGATCCGCATCCCTACGGCCGCAAGCTCGTGATGCGGCTCCCGCGGATGCTCGGCGTGCTCGCAGCCAACGTCCGCTCCGGCGTCGAGGGGAAGGGGGTGGTGGTCAACTGCCACCTCCCGCGGCACGCCGGCCACAACCTCGCGCTCGCCGGGGAGCTCGCCGTGGAGCAGACGCCAGGGGCCGGCGCGGCCGCCGTCGCCGAGGCGCCCGCCCCGACGCGGCAGTCGGCGATGGAGCGGCTCGCGAAGCGGATCTCGCTCACGTTCGCCCGCGATACGCTCGAGAAGTCGATCCAGATGCTGTCGGAGGAGATCGGCATGCCGATCGAGATCCTCGGCCGCGACCTCGAGCTCGAGGGGATCACGAAGAACCAGTCGTTCGGGCTCGACGAACAGGACCAGCCGGCGGAGGCGATCCTGGGCACGATCCTTGCCCGCAGCAATCCCGACGGCAAACTGGTGTACGTCGTGCGTAGGCGGGACGGTGCCGAATCGATCGAGATCACGACCCGCGCAGCCGCGGCGAAGCGCGGCGACGACCTGCCCGCCATGTTCGCCACCGGCCCGGAGGCGGCCGAGAAGGAAGAGAGCCCGAAATGATCATCGTGATGCAGGCCGGCGCGGCGCCGGTGGACCTCGACCGCGTCGTCTCGCGGGTGGAGGCGCTCCGGCTCAAGCCGCACGTGATCGTGGGCACGGAGCGGACCGTCGTGGCGGTGGTCGGCGACGAGCGCGACGCCCAGAACGCCGGCTTCGAGACGCTGCCCGGCGTGGCGTCGGTGCTGCCGATCCTCGCCCCCTACAAGGTGGCCAGCCGCGAGGTGCAGCCCGAGCCGACGGTCGTGAAGGCGGGTCCGCTCGTGGTGGGCGGCCGGAGCGTGGGCGTGATCGCCGGGCCCTGCTCCGTGGAGAGCGCCGAGCAGATCGTGGGCACGGCCCGCGCCGTGCAGGCGGCGGGCGCCACGGGCCTGCGCGGCGGGGCGTTCAAGCCGCGCACGAGCCCGTACAGTTTTCAGGGGATGAAGGAGAAGGGGCTCGAACTGCTCGCCGAGGCCCGCTCGGCGACGGGCCTGGCGATCGTGACGGAGGTGGTGGCCCCCGAGGACGTGCCGCTCGTGGCCCGCTATGCCGACGTGCTCCAGGTGGGGGCCCGCAACATGCAGAACTACCGGCTCCTCGAGGCGGTGGGCCGCGTGCAGACGCCCGTGCTCCTCAAGCGCGGGCCGGCGGCCACCGTGGAGGAGCTCCTGCTCGCTGCGGAATACATTCTCGACGCCGGCAACCGGCAGGTGATGCTCTGCGAGCGCGGGATCCGCACGTTCGAGACGCACACCCGCTTCACGCTCCCCCTGGCGACGGTGCCGTGGCTCCACGCCCGCACGCACCTGCCCGTGGTGGTCGATCTGAGCCACGGCACGGGGCATGCGAACCTCGTCGAGAGCATGGCGGCCGCCAGCGTCGCAGCCGGCGCCGACGGGCTGATCGTGGAGGTGCATCCCGATCCCAAGTGCGCCTCGAGCGACGGCGCACAGACGCTCGACTTCGCCGCCTTCGGCCGGATGATGGACGTGTGCCGGCGCGTGGCCGAGGCGGTGGGCCGCACGCTCGGCTGACCCTCGCGCGACCCCGACGCATGGCCTTCTCCCCGTTGCCGCCGGCGTATTGCACGAACGTGC
>JBJSZP010000416.1:0-1976 GCA_046090365.1 Planctomycetia bacterium | reverse complement strand
CCACGGAAACTCAACACCGTCGCCCGCCGCCCCGAGTCGACGAGCTGGTTCAGGTAATGGCTCTGCAGAAACACCACCATCCTGAGCACGGTGGAGAGCAGGATCATGAACGCCACGCCGCCGAGCGGGATGAAGGCGGCGATGCCCACGAGGCCCGCGAGCGTGCACGCGGCCAGCACGAGGCCATTGGCCCGGGCGCTCGCCCCAAGTGCGAGCCGCCGCAACGGGCCGGCCACCACCAGCGCGAGCAGGGCCGATGCTGCGCTCATGAGGCCAAACGCCGCCGTGGGGACGCCGATCTCGGTGTAGATCTCGCTCGACACGACGAGCACCTGCCGGATCGGGAGGTCGATGAGCATCCCGGCCACGATCACGAGCAGAACGAGCGGCTGCGTGAGGATCCAGCGGCCGGTGGCGGCCGTCTGGCGAAACGCCGCTGCGAGGCTCGGAGATTCCGCGAGCCCGCCGACGGGCGCCGCCCGCGGAGGCTCGCGCATGGCGATGGCGGCTGCGAAGGCCCCGAGGGCCGATATGAGCGTGAGCCAGATGGGCAGCCGAAACGTGTCGGCCTGGGTGAAGCCGCCGGCGAGGCCGACGCCGCGGGCGAGGCTGTCGAGCACGCCCGGATCATAGACGAGGCTGCCGGTGACCATGCCCACGATCGTGACGATGCCGCTTACGCGCAGGAGCCGCTCGAGCACTCTCGGCCACTCGCCCGTCCGGCCGGAGGCGGCGAGCGACTCGAATGCGAGGGCCTCGTCGGCTCCGGAGATGAAGGCCTCGGCCGCGCCGCTCACAAGTCTGTTGGCCGCGAGCACCGGCAGCACCCACGCCGACGGCACCGGCACGAGCACGAGCAGGAGCATCTCGACCACCATCAACGCCGCCCCAGCGACCACGAGCCGCCGGCGGCCGATGAGGTCGGCGAGCGCCCCCGAAGGCACCTCGAGCAGGACGATCGCCGCCGCCCAAATGGCGTTGAGCAGCGCGAACTCCTCGACCGTGATCCCGTAGTCGAGGAACATCACCATGAACACGGGGTAATAAAACCGCGCGTTGAAGAGGACGCGGAACGCCACAAACAGTCCCACGTTGCGGTCAGCTGCCACGAAGGAGGGCTCGGAAGACTGCGGTGCAGACATGAATGGCGGCTAAAAAAGCAGCGTTGCGGGTGGGGCGGGCCGGCGGCATCATGACAGGTTTCACCGATGGCCGAACTCATCATGGCAGCGCTTCCCCTCGATCGTCTTGCGGCCAGCCTCGAAGGCGAGCTTTCCACCGCCGGCCTCGCCCGCACGATCTACTCGACCGACGCATCGGAATACCAGGAGCGGCCACTGGCCGTGGCCTGCCCCAAGTCGGCGGCCGACGTCGGGGCAATCGTACGGTTCGCGGCGGAGCAGCGCGTGGGCATCGTCCCCCGCGGGGCCGGCACGTCGCTCGCCGGGCAGGTGGTCGGCGGCGGGATCATCGTCGATCTTGGCCGGCATCTCAACCGGATCGTGGCGCTCGATGTCGACCGGCGCCGGGTGCGTGTGCAGCCGGGCGTCGTGCGCAACGAGCTCAACCGGTTTCTCGCGCCCTATGGCCTGTTCTTCGGGCCCGAGACCTCCACTGCCTCCTGGGCCATGATCGGTGGGATGGTGGGGAACAACTCCTGCGGGTCAAACTCCATCGCCTACGGCACCACCCGCGACCACCTGGTCAGGGCACGTGGGTTTCTCGCGGACGGCTCGGAGGCAACATTCGGCCCGCTCGAACCGGCGGCCTTCGCGGCCGCGTGCGCGGGTTCCGAATCGCACGAGGCCAGCGTGTATCGGGCGGTTCGTGAGATCCTCTCGTCCGAGCCCAACCGGCGGCTCATCCGCGAGGCGTTTCCGCGGCCCGAGGTGACCCGCCGAAACACCGGCTACGCGCTCGATGCCCTCATGGATGCCGACTGCTTCGACCCGGCGAGCGAGCGTCCCTTCAACGCC
>JBJSZP010000415.1:0-10313 GCA_046090365.1 Planctomycetia bacterium | reverse complement strand
TGGCCACGGTGCTCGCGGTGCTCGGGCTCAAGACCGCCGCGTGGGACATCGCCCTGGCCGTCGACCCGCCACACCTCGAGGCCCGGCCGTCGCTCCGCAGCGAGATCGCCTCGGCCCGCGCGATCGCCGGCCGCGTGGAGTGTGTGGTGGCCTCCGGCACTCCCGCACTCGCCCATCGCCCGCTCCTCGTCGAGCAGGGAATCCACACGATCGCCGTGGGCGGATTCGACGCCGTTACCCGCAGCAGCCGACGGCCGCCGCCGACGGGCTGGCCCTGTCGCAGCGTGGTGTGGGGCCTGTGGGAGGTGCGGACCGTGCCGCATCCACCGCTGCCCGCCCTCGGTCGACTCGTGCCCTGGGCGGTCGCCCCGCGTCTCGCCCCCGCGAGCCTCACCGTGGTCCAGGTCGAACCGGGCGTGGTCGGCCCCCGTGCCGCACTCGTCGCGCTGGAGCGGCTCACAACCTGGATGGCGAGGCACCCGGCCCGCGTGCAGGCGGCACGGCTCTCCGCCCTGCCGGAACTGCTGGGGGCGGCAGGCCAGCGCGACACCGGATCGGTGCTCAGGCGGGCGGCCTGAACCCCCGCCTCAGGCCCGCGCCTTCTCGAGCAGCGTCCAGCTGAGATACGAGAGGATCAGGCTCGCCAGCACGAAACACACGTCGAGCGCGACGCTCACCCGCCGGAACGGGAATCCCGCGGCCAGATCGGCGAGAAACAGGATCCCGATCAGGCCCGACAGGATCAGCCCCAGGAGTGGCATGGCCTTCGACACCGCCGGTCCTCTGCGTTTCGCGTCCTCGGTTCACCAAAATCCGGTTCGCATACCATAATCGACCGTTCATAAAGCGACACCCGCGCCATTTTTTCGGCCCCCTCTCCGTCAGCCCACACGCAGCCACCTCCCCTCCGAACAGCGAGCCGCCACCGTGCCCCAGTCAGCCGCCCGCAACGCCGTCTACACCGGATCGTTCGACCCGATCACGCTCGGCCACCTCGACGTCATCGACCGCGCAAGCCGGATCTTCGAGGCCATCGTCGTCGGCGTAGGCATCAACCCCGACAAGCAGCCGATGTTCTCGCTCGAGGAGCGGGTCGCCCTCGTCCGCGCCTCGGTGGCCCACCTGCCCAACGTGCGCGTGGAGCTGTTCAGCGGCCTGTCCGTGGCCTTCGTGAAGGCCCAGGGCGCCCACGTGCTCCTCCGCGGCGTCCGCTCGCTCACCGATATCGAGGCCGAATTCACGATGACGCTCGCGAACCGCAAGCTCGACGCCTCAGTCGAGACGGTGTTTCTGATGGCCGACGCGCAATACTCGCACATCTCGTCGTCGCTCCTCAAGCAGATCACGCCGCTCGCCGACGACGCCGCCCTCCTGCAGTTCGTGCCCCGCCCGGTCGTGCAGGCCCTGCGGACGAAGCTCTCCTGACACGCGGGATGGGCGTCTCGCTTGTCATTGCCTCAAATGATTCGTGCCGGCTTCGGGCTCCCCGTATCCCATCGCCGGACGTTCACTGCGGCCCTCCAGGCCTTCGTTCACTCGACTCCGGCTGCGCTGCGCCATCCATGGCTGCGCTTGCCTACATACGCCTGCTCCGGGACACGGGGAGCCCGAAGCCTCCTCAACTGAAAAGGGGGAGCCGGCCGAGACGGCCCGCACGATTCCCATAGAACGGGCGTCCAAGGATCGGCGGCACAATCGGATTATCCGGCCCAGAGGCCGGATTTCACGGGACCGAATGCCGAAGGCATACTCGTGGGATGCTCTGCAACCGCACCCTGAGGGTTTTTGCCATGCCGTCTTTCCGCGCCATCTTTATCGCCGCTGTCGTGGCCTTCGCCGGCATGAGCGGGCTGTGCGTCGCCCGCGAGTCGTCCGACTCGGCTGCAGCCGCGAAGCCCGCCGTGCAGGACGTGCTCGAGGCCGAGAAGGCGGGGCTTGTCACGGTGCGATACATCCCCAACGACTCCCGCTCGGCGCAGGTGATCGTCACGAATCGCGCGAAGAAGCCGCTTACGCTCCGGCTGCCGGCGGCGTTCGCCGGCGTGCCCGTGCTCGCGCAGATGGGCATGGGCGGCATGGGTGGCATGGGGGGTGGCATGGGCGGCGGCTTCGGCGCCGGCGGCATGGGCGGCGGCATGCAGGCGATGGGTGGAGGCGGCATGGGTGGCATGGGCGGCGGCATGGGCGGTGGCATGGGCGGCATGGGCGGTGGTGCGTTTTCGATTCCGCCCCAGAAGACGCGCGTGCTCCGCGTGACGACGGTGTGCCTCGAGCACGGCAAGCGGGAGCCGTCGCCGCGTCAGCCGTACAAGCTCGTCGAGGTGGACACGTTCTCGAGCGACCCGAAAGTGGCGATCATGCTCGAGGCTTTGGGGCGTGGCGACGTGTCGCAGAAGGTGGCTCAGGCGGCCGCGTGGCATCTCGCGAGCGGGCTCTCCTGGGAAAAACTCGCCTCCGAGAAGATCGACCATGCTGGCGGCGTGGCCGACGAGCCCGTGTTCTCGCCGGCCGAACTGCTCGCGGCGCACCGCTTCGTCGAGGCGGTCACGCGGAACGCAGCGGCGCGGCAGCCGGCCGAGGCATCGCTTTCGGCTGCAGCTCAGTAGTCGCTGCCGATCGCCTCGCCCGCGGCCCGCGTGCAGAGCGCGCGGTAGATATCCGGCGGCGTCGCTTCGGAGATGAGCCGGCAGGAGCCGTCCATGTTGAGGAAATTCGTGCCGACTTTGTATGGGCCGATGAAGCCCCCGGGGCTGCCCGTGAGGCTCGGCACGCTCGACCGCACGTGCACGAGCGCTCCGCAGATGGCCGGCCGCCAATTGAAGCTCGGCTCAGCCGCTCTGAACTGCGGTGATTCGGGGGCATAGATGAGTTCCTGGCCGGGCACGACGCCCACCCAGCTGCTATGGGTGTGGCGGCTCATCCGCTCCCCCACGGCAAGCGTTTTACTCAGGCCATCGGTAATGTGCGAGAACTGGATTCGGCTGTTGCGGTGGAACACACCGTTGAAAGGCTGCTCCTCGTACCGCAGGGTGCCAAGCGAGCCCGCGTAGCTGCAGACGGCCGCCTGGGTGATGACGGTCGGCGAGTTCGCAGGGGCTGGGGGAGATCCAGAGTCGGTGATGTCGATGAGCCGCGGGGGGGTGTCGCCCGGATCAATGAACAAAGGCACGTTCGTTTCGCGGGCCGTCTTGTTGAGCGGGTCGGTGATCGGGAGGTCGAAGCGGATCGTGCCGTACAGGGCTGTCTGCTCGAGGAACGGCAGCAAGGACGCGAAGAAACTCCAGCCGGGCCCCACTTCGGTGACAACTTCGTTCGTGCCGATTCCCGTGGTCCCGGTCGCCGTCGAAGTGAAGCCCGGGGGCAGAACCCGCTTGGCGTCGTGGTAGTTGTGCAGGGCGAGGCCGATCTGCTTGAGGTTCGAGAGGCTCCCGTTGCGTCGGGCCGCCTCGCGGGCGCCCTGGACGGCCGGCAGCAGCAGGCCCACGAGCGTGCCGATGATCGCGATCACGACCAGCAGTTCGACGAGGCTGAACCCCGCGGGGGCCTCGGACGTCGGCGCCGCCAGCGCTCGTGGTGAAGCCTTTTTTCGCATGGTTTTCTGCGGCAAATATCGCGGAAAAAAGAAACTGAGACTCAGTATCAACATGCGTATTGTAGGCGAGGGTCCGGGGCTGTCAATGCAGTGTTACCCCCGGCACTTCACGCCGTGCAGAATGCCGGTACAACGAAAGAACTTACGTCACTGCCGCCACGGGAATTGATCGTCATGCATGCCGAGCCAGCGTCCTCCCGCAGCCCCGCCGACCAGGACGTCGTCGTCTCCGCCCGCAACCTCTCGAAGACCTACCGCGATTTCTGGGGACGCAGCAAGAAGGTCGCCCTCAAGCCGCTCGACCTCGAGATTCGCCGGGGCGAAATCTTCGGCCTCCTCGGCCCCAACGGCTCGGGCAAGACGACCACGATGAAGCTCCTCCTCGGGCTGATCTTCCCCACGTCGGGCGAGGCGCTTGTGTTCGGCAGCGACGCCACCGACGTCTCGAAGAACGACCGCGTCGGCTACCTCCCCGAGGAAACCTATCTCTACAAGTTCCTCGATGCCGAGGAGACGCTCGACTTCTATGGCCGGCTGTTCGACATGCCTCCGGAGGAGCGGAAGCGGCGGGCCGACGCCCTGATCACGATGGTGGGCCTGGCCCGCGACAAGAAGCGGCAGCTCAAGGAGTATTCCAAGGGCATGACCCGCCGCATCGGCATCGCCCAGGCCCTGATCAACGACCCCGAACTCGTCCTCCTCGACGAGCCCACGAGCGGCCTCGACCCGATCGGCACCCGGGAGATGAAGGATCTGATCATCGACCTCAAGAAGCGCGGCAAGACGGTGATCATGTCGTCGCACCTGCTGGCCGACGTCGAGGACGTGTGCGACCGGATCGCCGTGCTCCATCAGGGCGAGCTCAAGGAGCTCGGGAGGGTGGAGGACCTGCTCCGGGTGACCGACGTCACGCAGATCCGTGCCCGGGGCCTGTCGCCGGATGCGCTCGACGAGGTGCGGGCCGTGCTCCGACGGCACGGCGGGGCCGAGATCGAGATCGGCAACCCCACCACGACGCTCGAGGAACTGTTCCTCGAGGTGGTGCGCGACACGGAGGCCCGCCCCGGCCGCAGGGCGCGGCAGGCCGAGAGGAACGGCTGACCGCTGGGCCGAGAGGCCCGGGCGGCGCGAACACGCCAATGGTTCTCGAAGAGGAAATCCCGAAGTTCACCGCCTGGATCGGCCCGGCGCTCGTCTCGTGGCTGTTCGCCGCCGGCCTCGTCGCCGTTTTCGCCGCGGCGCTCGCCTGGCTCGTGCAGTCGGCGCTCTACGGGCCGCTCGCCGCCGGCGACCGCGTGTACCGCGGCATCCTCTCGACACTCGCCGACCTGGGGGGAATGTCGCCACGGCGGGTGTGGGCGCTGGCCCGGCTGGCAGTGCAGGAGTCGCTGCGGCGCAACGTGCTCGTCGTGCTCGGGCTGTTTGCGGTGATCGTGCTGTTCGCCGGCTGGTTCCTCGACCCGGCGAGCGTGAATCCCGGCAAGCTCTACCTGGGCTTCATCCTCTCGGCTACGAACCTGCTCGTGTGCCTCGTCGTGCTCGTGCTCTCCGTGTTCAGCCTGCCGGCCGACATCAAGGCGAAGGCGATCCAGACCGTGACGACGAAACCGGTGCGCACCGGCGAGATCGTGCTCGGCAGGATGCTGGGCTTCGCGATCGTGGGCACCGTGCTCCTGGCGATCATGGGGGCCGTTGGCTGGGCGTTCGTCGTGCGCAGCGTGCGGCACGGGCACGAGCTCGCGGCCGATGAAGTGCTCGAAATCAAGGCCGACGATGGCTCGACCGCCGGCTTCGAGGGGCGTACGAGCCTCGCCCGCGGGCACCGCCATCGCGTCGAGCTCGGCCCTGATGGCACCGGCCGCACTGACACCGTGCAGGGGCACAGGCATGCGATCCGGGCAGTGACGACGGCCGGCGGGACAACCTACGAGGTGGGGCCGCCCGAGGGCCTCCTCGAGGCCCGTAAGCCGCTTCGGGGCACGCTGCGGTTTCTTGACCGGCAGGGAAAGCCGAGCACCAAGGGAATCAGCGTGGGGGCGGAGTGGTCGTATCGGCAGTACATCGAGGGCGGGTCGCTCGCCGCCGCAATCTGGACGTTCGACGGCGTGACGGAGCGGGAGTTCCCCGACGGCCTGCCGCTCGAGATGATCGTGCGCGTGTTCCGCACCTACAAGGGCGAGATCGAGAAGGGGATCTCGGGCAGCGTCCGCGTGCGCAATCCCGCCAACGGGCTGCAGTGTGATCCGATCTACTTTACGGCCAAGGAGTTCACGATCGACTCGCTGCTCATCCCGCGGCAGTTGAACGCGACGACCACCGACGGTGGCACGCGGCAGGTCGACCTGTTCACCGACATCGTCACCGATGGTCGTGTCGAAGTCGTGCTCCAGTGCCTCGAGCCGGCCCAGTACTACGGCGTGGCGCAGGCCGATTTCTACCTGCGCCGCGGCAGCGGCTCCTTTCTCGTCAACTACGCCAAGAGCTGCCTTGGCATCTGGTTCTCGATGCTGATCGTGACGGCGCTGGGCGTCATGTTCAGCACATTCCTCGCCGGGCCGGTGGCCCTCCTCGCGGCCCTGTCGGTGGTGCTCGTGGGGCAGTTCCGCGAGTTCATCCAGCGGCTGTTCGAGAGCCAGGTGACCGGCGACTCCAAGATCGTGCCTGGCGGCGGCCCGATCGAGTCGCTCTACCGGATCGTGACGCAGACGAGCATCACGCTCGAGCTCGACCCGAGCCCGGCCGTGACCGCGATGAAGGTGCTCGACACGATCCTGCTCGCGCCGATGCGGCTCGGGGCGGCGCTCTTTCCGTCGCTCTCGTCGCTCGGCACGAGCGACTTCCTGGCCGGCGGGTTCGACATCCCCTGGGACCTGCTCGGAGCCCACTTCATGGAAACACTCGGGTATCTGGTCGCGTTCTTCATCGCGGGCGCGGTGTGCCTCAAGGCTCGGGAGGTGGCGGCATGACGACGAAATCATGGCTCGGGCTCAATCCGGGCACGCTCGCCGCGCTCGTCGCGATCGCCGTGCTGCTGGTGCCGCTCTCGATCCTCAGCCAGCCTGCCGACTCGGCGAGCGCCGGCGGGCTGCTCGCCAGGCAGCGGGCGAAGCATGGGCTGTCGCAGGCCAATCTCGGCGAGATCGACCCCACGAGCGAGACCATGCGGCTGGCGACGCTGGGCCTGAAGAACGTCGCCGTCACGCTGCTCTGGGACCGGGCGAACCATTACAAGAAGGTGGAGGACTGGACGAATCTCTCGGCTGCCCTCGAGCAGATGACGAAGCTCCAGCCCAACTTTTACTCCGTGTGGGACTTCCAGGCCCACAACCTCTCCTACAACATCTCCGTCGAGTTCGACGACTATCATGACCGCTACGCCTGGGTGATGAAGGGGATCGAGTTCCTCCGCCAGGGCATCGCCCTCAACCTCCGCGAGCCGCGGCTGCTCGGCCGCATGGGCTGGTTCATCGGCCAGAAGATCGGCCGGGCCGACGAGAAGAAGCAGTACCGCCGCCTGTTCAAGGCCGACGACGATTTCCACGAGCGCGACCGGCCGGGCCGCACGCTGCCGGAACGCGACAACTGGCTCGTGGCCCGGGAGAAATATCTCGCCGCTCAGCAGCTCGCCGACTCGGGGGCCCCGCTCAAGACCACGCCGCTGATCTTCCACAGCGAGCCGATGATGACGGCGATCAACCATGCCCGGGCCCTCCAGGAAGACGGCGTCTTCGGCGAGACGGCCCGCGACGCGTGGCAACTGGCGGGGGACGAGATGCGTCGGTTTTCCGTCCGCGAGATTCCCACCAGTTGGGATGTGCCGATCAGGCTCGGGATGCGCGAGGCTGAATTGGCCCGGGCCGCCAAGATCGCCGACGAACTCGAGGCGCTGCTGCCCGGCGGCTTCAAGGCGCTCGAGGAGAAGAAGCGGGCCGCGCTCACGGCCGAGCAGCGGGCGGCGCTCGACACCCCGGCGATCGACCGCACGGAGGCCCAGCAGCAGGCGGCCGCCGAGGCCGAGGCGGCCCTCACGGTCACGTGGCCGATGGTCGCCCGCGAGGCGGCCCCCGACGTGCGGGACAAGGCCCGCGAACTCGCACGGCAGTATATGGAGGCGGCCGAGACGGCCGAGATCATCGCCCGCTATCGCGATATCGTGAACTTCGACTTCTGGCGGGCATCCTGCGAGGTGGAGGTGACCGAACCGGCCCTCCGGGCTCGCGAGGCGGCGTGGCGGGCGGAGCGGGAGTTTGAAAACGCTCGCCTTCTGCCGGCGAAGCAGGCCTTCGAGGAGGCGTTCGCCGCCTGGCGCGAGGTGCTCGACGCTTCCCCGGTGCTCAAGGCCGACGACCTCACGGGAGACGACCTCGTAGAGCTCATCGACCGCTACCGCAAGGTGCTCGAGCAGCTCGACGAAAAATTCCCGCAGCCGTTCATCCTCCAGGACGTACTCGACCAGGCCGGCCCGAAGAACTGACGCCATTGGCCGTAGGACAGGCTTCAGCCTGTCTCTGCTCTCGTGGGGCAAACCCCCCGCTTCCTAGACAACTCCAATGCGCCGGCTCGGGATTGCCCCCACCATCTCGCCGGACGTTCACTGCGCCCATCCATGGGCTCCGTTCACTCGGAGTCACAGGCGCTGCGCCATCCATGGCTCCGCTGGTGACTCACGCCGGCTCAATGGTAGGGGCAACCCCTCGCCTCCCCTTTCCAGTTGAGGAGGCTTCGGGCTCCCCGTGTCCCGGAGTAGGCGTATGTAGGCAAGCGCAGCCATGGATGGCGAAAGCGAAGCGGACACGCAGAGAGCCGAGGCCTGGAGGGCCGAGGCGAACGTCACGCGAGAGGGCGTGGGCAGTCACGAGCCGGCGCGCGATCAACGGACCAACCGTCCGGCGACGGGATACGGGGAGCCCGAAGCCGGCGCGCATTGAGAAGAGACAGGCTGAAGCCTGTCCTAACCGCGGAGCTCGGCGCCGACGGCGCGGCGGCAGGCGTCGATGGCGGCCTGCACGACGCGGTTGGCGTCGTCGCCCGAGAGCGTGCCCGAGTCGCTGCGCAGCCGGAGCGTGACGACGACGCTCTTCAGGCCGGGCCCGAGTCGCTCGGCGTCGCGCCAGATCTGCGCGATGCGGCACTGCTCGAGGAGCGGTCCGGTGGCGCCGCGGATCGCGGCCTCGATGTCGGCCCATGGGACGGCTTCGGCGACGACGAGGTTCACGTCGCGCTCCACGGCGGGAAAATCGCTCGGCTGCCGCAGCTTCCGCTCGGTGCCCGCCGCGAACTCGAGGCGATCGAGCCGGATCTCCGCGCCCGCCACCGTGCCCGAGAGGCCCACGGCGTCGAGCACCGCCGGCGCGAATTCACCGATCACGGCGATCCGCTCGGCGGGCCCGCGGCCACGGCTGACGGTCAGTTCGGCCGCCCGCCCGCGGATGAAGAGCTCGCATTCGATCGGTCGGCAGGCCACCGTGCCACCCGCGCGGGCCACGCCCAGCCGATCGAGCACCGCCTCGGCGAGCCCCTTCGCAGCGAAAAAACCGCCGCCGGTGACGAGGGCTGCGAGCAGTGGTTCCTCGACTGGCGACTCGTGGTCGCCCGCGGGAGTCGACCGGGCCACGTAGGCGCGGGCCACCTCGAAGAGATCGCCGTGCGGGGCGCCCGCGGCCACGTTGCCGGCCCGCGCCTCGAGCAGGCTCGGGAGGAGCGTCCGCCGCAGCCGGTCGGCCCCGCGCACGAGCGCCGGCTGCACCACGAGCGGCGCTGCGCCGCCCCATGGCCCGGCCCACGCCTCGAGTTTCGCGCTCACCACGCTCCGCGTCATCGCCTCGCAGAGCCCCGCGGCCTCGAGCGCGCCGGAGGCGACGCGGATCGTCGTCTCACGCGGGGAAAGTTCCACGGGCCGCGCGGTGATCGGGCGGTCTTCGGGCACCCGCTCGTAGCCCTCGATCCGGCCGATCTCCTCGACGAGGTCGATCTCGCGCCATACGTCGCGGCGCCACGAGGGCGCGCGCCAGAGGCCGGGCTCTTCATCCGGGGTGCCGTGGCTCATGTCGACGAAGCCGAGGCCCGTGAGGATCGCGTGCTGCCGGACGGGCGGCACGTCGATGCCGAGCACGTGGGCCACGCGGTCGGGCCGGAGCGGGATCTCGGCGACGGTGCCGGCGAGCGTGCCGGCCGTGACGGCGCCCTTCTCGAGCGTGCCGCCGGCGGTGTCGAGGATCAGCGCGGCCGCCCGGCGGCTGGCCCAGTCGACCGCGGCGGGATCGGGCGTGCGCTCGAAGCGATACGACGATGCGCTGGCGAGCACGAGCCCGCGGGCGGCGGCCCGCACGGCGAGCGGGGCGAACTGCGCCGATTCGAGCAGCACGTCCACGGTGGCGGCCGAAATCTCCGTGTCAGCCCCGCCCATCACGCCGGCGAGGGCGACCGGCCGCTCCGCGTCGGCGATCACGCACATCTGCGACGTGAGCGCGTAGGTCTTGTGATTGATCGCGGTGAACGGTTCCCCGTCGGCGGCCCGCCGGACCACGATCCGCCCGCCCCGCAGCTTCGCGAGGTCGAACGCATGGAGCGGCTGGCCGCATTCGAGCATCACGTAGTTCGTGACGTCGACCACGTTGTTGACACTCTCGATGCCCACCGTCGCCAGCCGGTCGACGAGCCACTGCGGGCTCGGGCCCACGCGGACGTTCCGGATCACGCGGGCCGAGTAGAACGGGCAGAC
>JBJSZP010000414.1:0-4597 GCA_046090365.1 Planctomycetia bacterium | reverse complement strand
TCCTCGGCTCGCACCGCTCAAGGCGGCGATCCTGCCGCTCGTGAAGAAGGACGGCATGCCCGAGGTGGCGATCGACCTCTACCGGCAGCTCAAGCGGCACATGCCCTGCATGTACGACGAGAAGGGCTCCGTGGGCCGGCGGTACGCCCGCCAGGACGAGGCAGGCACGCCGTGGTGCCTGACCGTCGACGGCCAGACGCTCACCGACCAGACCGTGACGCTCCGCGACCGTGACTCGCTCGTGCAGACGCGGGTGCCGATCGCGGAGGTGGTCGACCTTCTCTGCGACAAACTCCGTTGATCCCCGCCCTCGCCACCGTCTGTTCCCTCCCCGCGTCGCTCGCGACGATCGTCGAGGACTACGCGGCCGGCCACTGCGAGGCGATCGACCTCTGGCTCGGCCATGCCGACGGCTTTCTCGAACGCCACGACCCGGCGGCGCTTCGTGATCTCCTCGATCGCCACGGCATCGCGGCGGTGGCGGCGAGCTTCCAGGGTGGCCTGCTCACGAGCCAGGGGGACGCCCGCCGCGAGCACTGGAAGCATTTTGAATCGCGGCTCGACCTGCTGCGGTCGCTCGGCGTGCCCGTGCTCGTGATCGCGGGCGACGCGTTCGGGCCGCTCACCGCCCAGGACTTCGGCCGGCTGTCGCTGAGCCTCGCGGAGGCGGCGAAGCGGGCGGCCGACGCAGGCGTGCGGCTCGCGCTCGAGTTCGACGCCCGGGCGAGTTTTCCCAACAACCTGCAGTCGGCCGTGGCCCTCGTCGACGAGGCGGGCTCGCTCGCCCTCGGCCTGTGCCTCGACTGGTTTCACTACACGGTGGGGCCGAGCAAGCCGCTCGACCTCTCTCTCCTGTCGAAGGAAAACCTCGCCCACGTGCAGCTCTCCGACATCGCCGACGTGCCCCGCGAGATGGCGAGCGACGCCGACCGGATTCTGCCCGGCGAGGGCGGCTCGCCCCCCGACGACCTGCTCCGCCGGCTCACCGAGATCGGCTACCAGGGCGCCGTGGCCGTGGAACTCCACAACCCGGCGCTGTGGCGGGTGCCGCCGCGGCAGTTCGGCGAGATCGCCACGACGGCGCTGCGCAAGCTGCTCGGGCTGGCCGCGTAGGACAGGCGTCTCGCCTGTCCTACGTCTCATACTCCTTGAGCAGATTACTGCGGGCCTCGATCTCGTCGATCGGCCGGAGGCGCGCCCCGCCGTGCGGCGGGAGGAGCGAAAAGTGGCGGGCGGCCGTGAGCGCGTCGATCACCTCGTGGCAGAAGCCCGGATGCGTCACCCACAGGGCCGGGTCGAACCGGCGCAGGTCGACCGCCGCGGAGTAGGTGCGGAGCGTCTTGCGGCGCCGGTGCACGTACTGCGGAAAGAAGGAGAGCGCAAGTTCGCGGAGGCTGCGGTAGATCGGGTCGCGGTAGCGGAGAAACGGGCTGTTGCTCTTGGAGATCGCCCCCCAGCAGCGGCCCCGGCGAAACAGGGCCACCACGTGGTCGACGTCGCCGCGGGCGGCGCCCATGTCCATCACGAGCGGCGGCTCTCCCGCGACCCACAGCGCGTAGGCGGCCACGAACGCCGCCTCCACGCAGTGGGCGGTGCCGTGCCGGAGCGTCTCGGCTACGCTCCGTCCGGTCGGCCCGGCTTTCTCGAAGTTCCAGCGGAGCGCGTTGATGAAATCCTGGATCCGCTCCGGGCTCTTCAGACGGGCGATCCGGGAGGCCAGCCCCGAGCCAGGCCCAGATCCGGACCCAGCCCCGAGCCCGAGCGGGGGAGGGGAGGCAGAACGGTTGGCCCCGGCTCTCATCGGTCAGGCCCGGTATTTCCAGGCCGCACCGAAACGTCGCACCGCACGGCAGGGGCCTCCTATAATAAGGACGTCGAAGGAGGCCGGAATGTACACGACAGTCACCTCGGCATGCACACAACCGCGTCTGCACCGCGCTGCCCTGCGGGCGCTGCTCGCCGTCGCCCTCGTCGCGGGTGGCCTGCGGTCTGATCGAGCGGCCGCATCGGACTGTGGCGCGGGGCCCGTGTGCTGCAATCCCTGCTTCACGCCGTGCGCCGTGCCGTGGGTCGGCGGCTGCTCGTATCGCTCGTTCTGCGACAGCGGCTGGGGCTTCGGCGGATTTGGCTTCGGCTTCGGCGTGTCGCGGTATCGCAGCTTCGGGTGGGCGTCGCCCGGCCTGTGGAGCGGGTCGATCGCGCCCTGCTTCGTGCCCGCTCCCGTCTGCGGCTGGTATCCGTATTCGCCGGTCCTGCTCCGGCCCACATTCAACTGCTATCCCGGTGCGTTCGCGCCCGTGTACGGTCCCGTCGGCGTGTTTCCGTTTCTGGGCTTCGGCGCCCGCGGCACGACGACGGTGATCCAGATCGGCCGCGGCCCGAATGTGAACGTGCGGCAGTTCGCGGCGCGCGATGCGAGCGGCGTGCGGGCGAGCAATCCTGCGGCCCGGGCCCGGGCGGCCAAACTCGTGGCGGCGGGCGACCGGCACCTGCGGGCCGCCGTGAACGACCGCGCGAAACTCCGGCCGGCGCTCGACGCCTATCGTCGGGCCGAGGCGATCGCGGCCGACCAGCCCGACACGGTCCTCCGCCAGGCGATCGTGCTCACGGCCCTCGAGCGAGCCGACGACGCCGCCGAGGCGGTGAAGCGGGCCGTGGCGATCGACGGCCGGCTCGCGGAGGCTGGCCCGCCCGCGCTGGCCGAGAAGCAACTGCCGCCCGATCCCGCATTTGGCGACCGCCCCCTGGGCGCGGCCTCGCTGCTCGCCGAGCGAAGCCATGCCCTCCTTGGCGGCATTTTCGGCGGGGCCGATGACGGGGCCGACGAGCGCAACTGGATCGCCGCCCGCTGGGCGCAGCGGGTGCAGGGCGACGTGCTGGTCGCGGCCAACAAGTAGGACAGGCTGAAGCCTGTCCTACGGGGCGGCGGTGTGTATTCTTGGTCGCACCATGCCGCCTGCCGCCTCGCCGCTCTGCCCCCGGATCGATCTCGCCTCCGCCGACGGCCGCGCCCGGCTCGACGCCCTCAGGCGCACGCTCGCCTCGCAGGGCGACCTCGTGAGCCCCGCCGGCCGGCAGCGCACGATCGACGTCTTCGGCGCGCCGCTCACGCCCCGGCAGGTGGTGGAAAAGATCTGCTCCGACGTGCGCGAGCAGGGGCTTGCCGCCCTCCTCGACTACACGCGGCGGATCGACCGGGCCGACGTGACGGCCGACACGCTCCTCGTGCCCGCCGCCGCGCTCGCCGCGGCCCACCGCACCGTGGAGCCCGGCTTCCTCGAGGCCGTGCGCCGGATCCGCGACCGCGTGGAGCGGTTTCAGCGGGCCGTGCTCTGCCGCGACGTGGAGGTGCCGCTCCCCGGGGGCGGCGCGCTCCGCCAGCGCTACCTGCCGCTCGACCGCGTGGGCGTGTGCGTGCCGGGCGGCGCGGCGGCGTATCCCTCGACGCTGCTCATGACCGTGGTGCCCGCGCAGGTGGCGGGCGTGCGCGAGATCGTGGTGGTGGCCCCGCCCACGAAGTTTGGCTCGGAGAACGCCCACGTCCTCGCCACCTGCCACGAGCTCGGCGTCACGACCGTCGTGCGGGCCGGCGGCGCCCAGGCCGTGGCCGCGCTCGCCTACGGCGTCGAGGGCATCCCGCGCGTCGACAAGATCGTAGGCCCCGGCAACCTGTTCGTGGCCCTCGCGAAGGAGCACGTCTACGGCGACGTGGCGATCGACTCGATCGCCGGCCCGAGCGAGATCGTGATCGTGGCCGACAGGCACGGCCGCCCCGCCTGCATCGCCGCCGACATGCTCGCCCAGGCCGAGCACTCCCCCGGCTCGGCGATCCTGCTCACGGCCGACGCCGCGCTCGCCGACCGCGTGGCCGAGGCGCTCGCCGCCCAACTGGCGAAGCTCGACCGCGCCGACCTCACGCGCGACAGCCTCACGCGCTTCAGCGCCATCGTCGTCACCCGGAGCGACGCCGAATCGGCCGCCCTGGCCGACGAACTGGCCGCGGAGCACCTCTCGATCGACACGGCCGACCCCGAGGCGACGCTGCGCACGATCCGCCACGCCGGCGCCGTGTTCCTCGGCCCCTCGAGCCCCGTGGCGGCAGGCGACTACGCCGCCGGCCCGTCGCACGTGCTCCCCACGGGCGGCACGGCCCGCTTCGCCGAAGGCTTGTCGGCCAACTCCTTCCTCCGCGGCGGCAGCGTGATCCGCCTCGCCCCGCAGGATCTCGCCGACCTCGCCGCCGACATCGCGACGCTCGCCACCACGGAAGGCCTCACCGCCCACCGCGCGAGCGTCACGGCCCGGGCCGACTGACGCGACGGCCGTCGTGCTCCCTCGCGTCAAGTTGCGCACCGGCTCGGGGTTGCCCCGTACCACCCCGCCGGACGCTCACTGCGGGCCTCCCGCCCTCCGTTCGCTCGCCTCCAGCTGCGCTGCGCCATCCATGGCTGCGCTTGCCTACATACGCCGGCTCAATGGTAGGGGCAACCCCTCGCCTCCCCGTTTCCAGTTGAGGAGGCTCGGGGCTGCCCATGCCCTCGAGCGGGCTATGGGAGCGAGCGCAGCCATGGATGGCGAAGCGAAGCGGACATGCAGA
>JBJSZP010000413.1:0-2377 GCA_046090365.1 Planctomycetia bacterium | reverse complement strand
CGCCAGCAGTTCGGTCGATGATCCAACGTTCCCGCGAGTGGCTCGCCGGCCTGCGTGACCACGTCGAGCATGCTCGACGAGCCGCAGGTCCGGCGGGCCCCGCCGGACGCTCCGCACCGTCGCCCGCCGAGGGGGCGGCGGAGCGGATGATCCTCGCGTCGAGCCTCGTCGTCTGGCTCGAGAACGAGTGGCCAACCCTGCTCGCCGAGCGCCGCGCATCC
This sequence comes from Planctomycetia bacterium, assembly GCA_046090365.1. Taxonomy (GTDB): domain Bacteria; phylum Planctomycetota; class Planctomycetia; order Pirellulales; family UBA1268; genus RGVT01. The sequence goes on along the minus strand of JBJSZP010000413.1, from coordinate 2,156 downwards.
CTGCCGCCCACCGCCGACCCCGATCCTGCGATCGTGGTCACCACCTCGTCGGTGGGGATTTCCATGGTCGATGACACGCTCGGCCGCCCCGAGCCGCTGATGGCCAGCCTCCGCGGGCAGGTCGTCGCGGTGACGGAACGCGAGTATCGCGACTGGACGAAGGCGCATCCCGATCCCGACCATCTGCTCCACGTCAACCACTGGAGCTGGGTGAAGACGACCGTGCCCGAGGCGCGGCGGCAGGAGTTTGCCCGCCACCCGCTCGCTGCCGGCGAGGCCTTCTGGCTGCACCGCACCGGCACGACCGGCTGCGGCACGGAACGGCGCTTCTGCCACCTCTGGAAGTGGAACGGCCAGGCCGCAAGCCTGATCCAGCCGTTCATCGAAGAGTCCGTGCGCCGGTTGTAGGAACACCGCAGTCTCGCGGCTTACGCCTCGGGCTTCCCGACGGGGAGGCTCGGGGTTACCCCTACCATTGAGCCGGCGTATGCAGGCAAGCGCAGGCAGGATGCCGAAGCGCAGCCGGAGTCGAGTGAGCCGGAGCCTGGAGGGCGAAGGCGAACGTCCGTCGAGATGGTACGGGGTAACCCCGAGCCGGCGCCCCTCAGCCAACGCCGCCTTGCCGATTTCGTGCAGGCGATTGCCGAAATTCGCGCAGGGCGGTATTCATTGCGGGCTCCCCCGCGATTCAGAGGCCCCATGACGCCGCGCATCCTCCTCACCACCACGTCGTTCCAGGACACGCCCGGCGACCACCACCGCACGCTCGCCGACACCGGCTGGGAGGTGGTGACCGCGAGGGGCCCGCTGTCGGAGGCCGACACGCTGGCGCTCGTGGGCGAGTGCGACGGCTACATCTGCGGCGACGACGCAATCACGCGGGCCGTGCTCGAGAAGGCGCGGCCCCGGCTCAAGGTGCTCTCGAAATACGGGATCGGCGTCGACAAGATCGACGTCAAGGCGTGCACCGAGTTTGGGATTCCGCTCCTGTTCACGCCCGGCGTCAACCACACGACCGTCGCCGAGCACACGTTTCTCCTGCTCCTCGCCCTCGAGAAAAACCTGCTCTTTCACTGCGACTCCACGCGGGCGGGCGGCTGGAAACGGCAGACCGGCCACGAACTGCTCGGGAAGACGATTGGGATCGTGGGGATGGGCCGGATCGGCAAGGAGGTGGCGATCCGGGCCAAGGCGTTCGGCATGAAGCCGATCGGGTATGACGTGTATTGGGACGAGGCGTTCGCCCGCGAGAACGGCATCCCGCGGGCGGCCACGCGCGACGAGTTGTTTCGGCAGGCCGACTACCTCTCGCTCCACACGAACCTCACCCCCGAGACCCGCGACCTCGTGCGGGCGGAATCGATCGCCCGGATGAAGCCCGGCGTGATCATCCTCAACTGCGCCCGCGGCGAGATCGTGAACACGGCCGACATGGCGGCCGCGCTCGAGAGCGGCCGCGTCCGCGGCTACGGCACCGACGTGCTCGACGCGGAGCCGCCCCCGGCCGACCACCCGCTCACGCACCTGCCCAACTGCATCGTCACGCCGCACATCGGCTCCCGCACGGAGGAGAGCGTGCAGCGGCAGGCCATGGCGGCGGTCACGAACCTGATCCATGCCATGCGCGGCGAGAAGCCGCTGGCGCAGGTGAATCCCGAGGTCCCGATCAGGAAGGTCGTCTGATGGCGGAAGCGTTTTACGTCGTGCCCGTGGCCAGCCACGAGGCGATCGTTCGCGGCGCGTACCTCGCCCGCGGCTTCGACGCCGCCGAGGCGGAGCACGCCGCGACGCTCGCCACGGCCGCCACGCGGCACGGGATCCGCACCCACAACGCGATCAAGGCCCTGCATCTCGACGAACTCTTCGGCTCGAAGACGGGCGGCTGCACGCCGCGGGCCACGATCCACAAACTGCCGACGCGGTTCAAGGCGGCCGAGATCTGGGATGCCCGGAAAAAGCTCGGGCAGGCGGTGGCCTGGGAGGCGATCGACACCTGCATGAAACTCGCCGACACCTACGGCACCGGCACGGTGTCGATCGACAACGCCTTCCACTATCTGTGGGGCGGTGGCTACGTCATGGAGGCGGCGAAGAAGGGCTACATCGCCTACACCAACTGCACGGCGTCGCTCGCCGAGGTGGTGCCGTTCAAAGGC
>JBJSZP010000412.1:0-1318 GCA_046090365.1 Planctomycetia bacterium | reverse complement strand
GGCTCCCCGTGTCCTGGAGCAGGCGTATGCAGGCAAGCGCAGCCATGGATGGCGCAGCGCAGCCGGAGTCGAGTGAACGGAGGCCTGGAGGGCCGCAGTGAACGTCCGGCGACGGGATACGGGGAGCCCGAAGCCGGCGCGCGCAAGTTGACCGAAGGGCATGACAGGCTGAAGCCCGTCCTACGGATCCCGGGATTCGTCAGGTCGAGAAGTACGGGGGCTCGTTGCCCGGCTTCCACTTGATGTTGCAGCCCAGGCTCGGGATCTGGTCGGTGGCCACAGGGCGGCCGGCGAGCACCGCGTCGAGGGCTGCGCGGAGATCGGCGCCGGTCAAAGGGATGCCGTTGCCCGGGCGGCTCGCGTCGAGTTGGCCGCGGTACACGAGCTTCCGGGAGGCGTCGAAGAGGAAGAAGTCGGGCGTGCAGGCGGCATGGTAGGCCTGGGCCACGGCCTGCGTCTCGTCGTAGAGGTAGGGGAACACGTAGCCGCGCTGCTCCGCCTCGTGCACCATCTGCTCGGGTGAGTCGGCGGGATGCGAGGCGACGTCGTTGGAGCTGATCGCCACGACGCCCACGCCGCGCGGGAGATACTCGCGGCCGAGGGCCGCGAGCTCGTCGGCGACGTGCTTCACGAACGGGCAGTGGTTGCAGATGAACATCACGAGCGTGCCCTTCTCACCGGCGACGTCGGCGAGGGAGAGGGTGCGGCCGTCGACACTCGGCAGCGAGAAGTCGGGAGCCGGCGTGCCGAGCGGCAGCATCGTGCTGGGGGTGCGAACCATTGGCGGAGTGCTCCGGGGTGAAGGGGGCGATGCGGGTCAGGTTTTGAGGAACAGGCGGCGGGCGTTGGCCGTGGTCGCCGCGGCGAATTTTTCGAGCGGCTCGCCGCGGGCGATGGCCAGGCAGCGGGCGGTGTGCACGAGGTGGGCCGGCTCGTTGCGGCGGCCGCGAAACGGCTCCGGCGAAAGAAAAGGACTGTCGGTCTCGATGAGCAGCCGCTCGAGCGGCACAGTCTTCGCCACCTCGCGGAGGTCCGCCGCCGAGCGAAACGTGACCATTCCCGCGAAGCCGAGGTGGCAGCCGAGGTCGACCGCCTCGGCCGCCTCGGCGGCGGTGCCGGTGAACGAGTGGAGCACGACCGTGAGCGGCCCGCGGACGGCCGCCTCGCGGAGCATGTCGAGCGCGTCGCGGATGCTCTCGCGCGTGTGGACGACGAGCGGCAGCCCGAGCTTCTGGGCGAGGCGGATGTGCCGCTCGAAAAACTCCCGCTGCAGGTCCCGCGGGGCGGCGTCGCGATACCAGTCGAGGCCCGTCTCCCC
>JBJSZP010000411.1:0-25617 GCA_046090365.1 Planctomycetia bacterium | reverse complement strand
CTCCGGCTGCGCTGCGCACGACCAATTCGCCTTCGGCGAATCGGTGCCCGGGCTGCGCTTGCCTACATACGCCTGCTCCAGGACACGGGGAGCCCGAAGCCTCCTCAACTGAATCAGGAAAGAGGAGGCTCGGGGTTGCCCCTACCACTAAGCCGGCGTGAGTCACCAGCGGAGCCATGGATGGCGCAGCGCCTGTGACTCCGAGCGAACGAAGCCCATGGAGGGGCGCAGTGAGCGTCCGGCGAGGTGGTACGGGGCAACCCCGAGCCGGCGCGCACGAGTTGAGCCAGTGACAGGCTGAAGCCCATCCCACTGACAGGCAGGACGCCTGTCTTACTCGTAGCCCGCGTCACGACACCTTGAGCATTCGCTCGAGCGCCGTCAGCGCCCATGTGGCCGTCTCATCGTCGACGCGGATCACGTTCACGGGCTTGCCCCGCTCGAGGTGCTCGAGGCTCCAGCAGAGGTGGGCGAGGTCGATGCGATACATCGTGGCGCACGTGCATACGACTGGCGACAAAAAACGGACCGTCTGCTCGGGATGCCGCTGCTCGAGCCGCTTCACGAGGTGCAGTTCGGTGCCGATCGCCCACACGCTGCCGGCGGGGGCGGTCTCGACCTGCTTGAGGATGTAGCTCGTCGAGCCGACGAGGTCGGCCTTGTCCACCACCTCCATCGAGCACTCCGGGTGGACGAGCACCTTCACGCCCGGAAGGTTCGCCCGCATCGCGTCGACGTGCTCCGGCTTGAACATGGCGTGCACGCTGCAGTGCCCCTGCCAGAGGATGACGCGGCTCTTCTCGAGCTGCGCCGTCGTGTTGCCGCCGAGCGACGGGTCGTGGGGGTTCCAGACGCACATCTCATCGAGCGGCACGCCCATCTTCCGGGCCGTGTTGCGGCCGAGGTGCTGGTCGGGGAAGAAGAGCACGCGGCGCGAGCGGGCGAAGGACCAGTCGAGCACGGCCCGGGCGTTGCTCGACGTGCACACGATCCCCCCGTGCCGGCCGCAGAAGGCCTTGAGGCTCGCCGCCGAGTTGATGTAGGTGACGGGCGTGATGTCGGAGGTGTCGATCACGGTGCCGAGGTCGGCCCAGGCGTCTTCCACCTGCTCGATCCCCGCCATGTCGGCCATCGAGCAGCCGGCGGCCATGTCGGGAAGCACGACGCTGACGCGGCGGCCGCCGCGGGCCGCCACCTGCTCGGGGCGGTTGGCGAGGATGTCGGCCGTCTCGGCCATGAAGTGCACGCCGCAGAACACGATCGCCTCGCAGCCGGACCGCTCCGCGGCCGACTTCGACAGCTGGTAACTGTCGCCCTGGAAGTCGGCGTGGGCGATCACGCCATCCTGCTGGTAGTGGTGGCCGAGGATCACGAGCCGCGGGCCCATGCGGCGCCGCACCGCCTCGATGCGGTCGGAGAGTTCGGCGTCCTCGAGGCTGCGGTAGGCCGGGAAGGGGGCGGCGCGGGGCACGGGGTCGGCGGCGGTGCTCATGCGGGAAAGTATAGATCGCCGTGCGGCGGGGGGGCGGGACCGCTATACTGCCGCCGCGGCGGGACGGCAGCAGTCCGACTCCGCCTCCCATACCTCTTCATTTCGGAAGGATCACGGGGCGACATGGCGCGAAAAGTGGTGAATCGCAAGGAACTCAGGGCCCAGGCGGACGCGGCGGAGGCCCGCGCCAAGACGACGAAGAAGGCCGCCAAGGAGAAGCCGGCCAAGGAGAAGAAGGAGAAGGCCGCCAAGGAGCCGAAGAAGCCCGCCGCCAAGAAGGCCTCCCGCAAGAAGGTCGCCAAGGAGGTCCGGATGAAGGCCTACTGGGGCGTGTTCAACCCGTCGATGAAGCGGCTCGTGCTCTTCGAATACGCCGACAAGAAGGCCGCCGACAAGAAGGCCGCCGACCTGACGGCGTCGTCGCGGTCGCAGCACTTCGTGCAGCTCGTGAAGGAAGCGATCTCGGAGTAAGGAACGCCGACATGGCCGAAACCGCCGCGGTGGACACTGCTCGGCTCGGGCGGCTGCTGTTCGTGTGCCTCGTGTGCCTGTCGTTCACGGTTGCCGTCGGCTGCGGCGGGAAGGCCACGAAGAAGAAGTCGGGCGGCGGCACGGCGGGCGGCAAGCTGCCCGCCGTCGACCTCGATACGGCGCTGGCGGTCGACGACGGCCGGATCGCCGTCGCCTCGCCGACGGGCTGGACGCGGCTGCCGCGCACGAAGGACTGCCTCGTCAAGTATCAGCCCGGCCCGAAGAAGACCTACCCGAAGATCCTCGTCACGGCCGAGGCGGCACCACCGGAGTTCACGGAGGTGACGGCCGAGAATCACCAGGCTTTCGCCGCCGGCATCGCGGAGGGCGTGGCCGCCGCGCTCGGCAAGGCGAAGCCGCTGAAGAAGTCCTCCGCGGTGAAAGTGGGGCCGCACCTGGGCGCCTTCTGGGGCATCCCCGGGTCGGCGAAGGTCGATGGCATCAGCGAGCCGATCGAACGCTGGAGCTACGCCGTCGTGATCGGCGGGCGGATGTACACGGTGGAGGCCCGGGCACCGAAGGGAAAGATCGACGAAGCGGCGAAGGCGGCCGCGAAGGCCGTGGCCGCGGCGCTCGCCCCGCCATCCGCCACCACCGCCACCGAAGAGGCACCGGCCGACGCGGCACCAGACGGCGAGGCGAGCCCGCTCGACGCCCTCACGGCCCCCGCACCCGCAGCCGACGCCCCGGCCGACGCGCCCGCAGCGGATGCAAAGCCCGCGGAAGAGAAGCCGGCAGAAGAGAAGCCTGCCGACGCGCCGATAGAAGACGCCGACAAATAACGAACGGCTTGGCGAGGGGCTGCCCATGCCCTCGAGCGGGCTATGGGAGCGAGCGAAGCCATGGATGGCGAAGCGAAGCGGACATGCAGAGAGCCGAGGCCGGGAGGGCCGAGGCGAACGTCAAGCGAGAGGGCGTGGGCAGCCCCGAGCCTCACCGCCGCAGCGTGTCGACGTCCTCTGCAGGCAGCCAGCGGGCGGCCAGTTCGGCTTGCACCGCCTCGGGATCGCCAACGCGGCCTGCGTTCGCGCCGGCGGCGCGGGCGATGTTCGCGAACGTCGCCCGTTGGGCCGGGTCGGTGCGGGCGAGCCGCTCGGTGAGCCGCACCACGCCGGCCGGGTTTCGCTCCGCGGCGGCGGAGAGCGACTCCATGAAGAGGCACACCTCGCCGAGATTCATGGCGGCGGAACGCACGATCAGCGGCTGGAGCGTGCGGGTGACGAGTTCGAGGCCCATCCCATCGACGTCGAGGAAGGCGTCGATCTGCACGGTCTGCCGGTGGCCTCCGCCGGCCGCCGGTGGCTCCGGGTGATGCTGCACGAGGATCAGGCAGCCGCCGGTGAGCGGCTTCGGTGCGAGCGTTCCCGAATAGCCGCCGCGGCCATGGAACACGAGCAGGCCGCCGGGCCCGCGGCGTTCCCGGTGCATGAGCCGCAGGGCCCCGACGGTGCCGTAGCCGTCGGAGAGCCGCCACTGCTGCGGCCCGGCCGGATCGAGCGACAGGCGGCTGATGCCGAGCACCCGCCACACGTCGACGATCGCCTCCGGATGGGCGAGCGCAAACTCGAGCAGCGCCTCGTCGCACGTGAACGTCTGCACGGGCAGACGGCGATAGAGCGTGGTCTCCCGCAGCGCCTTCTCGACGGTGCGCCGCGCGGGATCGGTCATCCGCTCGAGCGGCAGGCTGTCGATCGCCTGCCGCCGGGCCTCACGGCTCGACGAGCCACCGTCGTTCCACGCCGCCACGAGGTTCGCCGCCACGGCAGGCTCAGCAGCTGGCAACCGCGTGCCGGCAAACACCGCGAGCACGGCTGCCAATCCCATCCACGATCCACGAAGCACTGGCATGACTTCCCCCCCGAACCACCATCCCGCCCCTGTCGAGGCGTGACGGTGCCGGAGACTTTTCGGCCTCGGGCACCGTTCCAAAACAGTCATTTCCCGCGTCGTCTGCACCGTGCCCCCGCACGGGCTTGCCCACCCTTCCCCGCTTGCCAGGCCTCCCCGCAGTGGACGTTGGCCATGACGCGCCCGTCCCCTACGATCGCCGCCCCGCCCAGCCTCGAGAGCCTTGCCCCCGATGCCGTCACACGATGACGCCGATCCCGTGCCGAATCTGCTCGCGGCGGCGGCGCCCGAGCCGAACGACGGCAGCCACGCATCTCCGAGCCTGCTCGGCCGCGGGCTCGTGGCCTGGACGCGGCTCTGCCTGCGGGCCGCGCCGCTCGTGGTGCTCACGGCCGTGCTGTCGGCAGTCGCCGCAGGCGTGTTCACCGCGCAGTCGCTCGGCTACAAGGTGAGCCGCACCGACCTGCTCGATCCCGACAGCGAATACAACAAGCTGTGGATCGACTACATCGCGGAATTCGGCGCCGATGAAGACGCCGTCGTCGTCGTCGAGGGCCCCTCGCGGACCGCCGTCGTCCAGGTGCTCGAGGAGGTCTCGGCTGAGGTCGCCCGCAACGGCGAGCTCTTCCGCTCGGTGCTCCACGAGGTCGATCTCTCGAAGATCCGCGCCAAGGGGCTGCACTATCTTTCCCCGGCCGACCTGGCGGAGATTGACCGGTTCATCGAGCGCACGCGGCCGATCCTCGACGGCGGCTGGGGCCAACTGACGGTGACGACGATGGTGGGCGGCCTCGCAGGCCAGATGGTGGCCGGCGGGCCTGCCGGCACGCGGGCGCAGCGCGAGGATCCGACCTCGGCCCTCGAGCGCTACAGCGAGAGCCTCGTGGCCGGGCTCGAGGCGGTCGCCCGGCCGGGCGAATCCGCGACGGCCGACTACGTGTCGCCCTGGCCGGCCATGCCCGAGTCGCTCTCGACGCTCCGCGACCTCTCGAGCGAACACCTCCTCGCCAAGGATGGCCGGCTGGGCTTCGTGCTCCTCCGGCTGGCGAAGGCTCCGGGCGGGTTCGCCGGCGCGTCGGCCGCCACGGACGAGTTGCGCCGCGTGATCGCGCTGGTCGGCGACCGGCACCCGGACGTGACGATCGGCCTCACGGGGCTGCCGGTCATGGAAGACGACGAGATGCGGGCCAGCCAGCAGTCGATGGTGTGGGCGAGCGGGCTTTCGCTCGCAGCCGTGGCGCTCGTGATCATCGCCGGGTTCGGCGGCGTGCGGCACGCGCTGATGGCCAACGGCGTGCTCGTGATCGGCATGGCCTGGGCCTTTGCCTGGGCGACGGCGAGCGTCGGGCACCTCAACATCCTCAGCGTCACGTTCACCGTGACGATGATCGGCGTGGGGATCGACTACGGCACGTACTACATCGGCCGCTACCTCGAGCTCCGCCGGCGTGGCCTCGACTGCGAAGCGGCGCTCCTCGAGACAAGCGCCTCGGTCGGGCCGGGCATCCTCACCGGCGCTATCACCACGGCCGTCGCCTTCTTCGCCGCGGCCCTCACGAGCTTCGTGGGCGTGGCCGAGCTCGGCCTGATCGCCGGCGGCGGCATCCTCCTCTGCTGCCTCGCCGAACTGCTCGTGCTGCCGGCCGTCGTGGCCGTCGTCGACCGTGGGCCGCTCGGCCGCCGCATCCCGATGCCGGTGCCGGTGCATGCGTGGCTCGCCCCGATCTTCCGCTATCCGCGGTTTGTGGCCCTGGCCGCGATGGCCGGCACGATGGCGGTGGCGTCGGGCCTGCACGACCTGGACTACGACCACAACCTGCTCAACATGCAGCCCGACGGCCTCGAGAGCGTGGAGATCGAAAAGAAACTGCTCGCCGAGTGCGACCAGAGCGTGTGGTATGCCCTGTCGATCGCCGACTCCCGCGAGGAACTCCTCGACCGCAAGGAGCGGCTGCAGGCGCTGCCGAGCGTGGAGCGGGTCGACGAGATCGCATCGCTCCTGCCAGTCGACGAAGATCTGAAGCGACCGCTCATCGAGCGGATTCAAATGCGGCTGGCCACGCTCCCGGAGCGGCCGCCCGAGATCCCGCTCGATCGGCTCGACCAGGTGGGCGAGACGCTCGCCTGGGCGCAGACGGAGGCATCGAAACGGCCCGGCGCGCTGCGCACCGCCTGGCACCTCGAGCGGGCCCGCGACGCGCTGCGCCGCCTCGGCCCGGAGGAATGCGCCCGGGCGTTGGCCACGTTCCAACAGCGATCGGCCGGCGAGCTCCTGAGCCGGCTCCACGCCCTCGCCGGCGTCGCCGACCCCGAACCCCCGTCGCTCGAAGACCTGCCGCCGAGCCTCGTGGAGCGATTCGTGGGGCAGAACGGCCGGCATCTGCTCAAGATCTACGGCCGCGGCGACATCTGGGACTTCGCGGCGCTCGAGACGTTTGTGAAGGACGTCCGCGGCGTCGACCCGCGGGCCACCGGCAATCCCCTCCAGGCCTACGAGGCGTCGCTCGAGATGAAGCGCAGCTACGAGCAGGCCGCGCTCTACTCGCTCGTCGTGATCCTCGCGGTGTTGTGGCTCGATTTCCGGAGCCTCGCCCACTCGTTCCTGGCGGCGCTGCCCCTGGCCGTGGGCATGGCGCAGACGCTCGGCCTGATGGGCCTCGTGGGCATCGACCTCAATCCCGCCAATCTCATCGGCATCCCGCTGATCCTCGGCATCGCGGTCGACTACGGCGTGCACATCGTCCACGACTACCTTGAACGGCCCGGCCCCTACGCGATCAGCGCCTCGACGGCCAACTCCGTGCTCGTCGACGCGCTGACCACGATCCTCGGTTTCGGCGCCCTGATGGTGGCCAGCCACCGCGGTCTCGAAAGCCTCGGCCGCGTGCTCACGCTCGGCGTCACCGCCTGCACCGTGACCTCGCTCATCCTCCTGCCGGCGATCCTGGCGTTGCTCCGGCCCGGCGGTGCGACCGCGGAGACGTAGCAGCCTCCCGCTGGGAAACCGCCCTTGTGTCCGCATCCGGCCGCGCGGTACTTCCCCGATCCCTCCCTCTCCCCGGAGCCGCCATGCGCACCCTCGTCACCGCGGTCGTCCTCGTCTCGCTCTTCGCCTCGCCCACTGCCGGACAGCCTCCCGAGCGCGTCGTGAACATCGCGATGGAAGATCAGTTCAAGCACCGCCACGAGACCGGCATGCTGCGCGGCGACGTGGTCGTGCTCGTGTATGCGGAGCGCAAGGGGGGCGAGGCAGCGCAGGAACTCGGCCGCCGGCTCCACCTCCACTTCCACCCCACCGCCGCCACCGCCCCGGCCACGGAATGGTGTCGCCAGCCCGTGATCGGCCTCGCCGGCTGGCCGGCCGGCGTGCGGCTGCCCGACGTGCACGTGGTCGCCGTCGCGAGCCTGCCCGAAATCCCCAAGGCGCTCCAGCCGGTGGCCCGCGCACAGCTCCGCAAAGACTCCCCCTTCGTCCCGGTGTGGCTCGACTTCGAAGGCCGGCTCGAGCACGCCTACGGCATCGTGCCCGGCGCGCCCAACGTGGTGCTCGTCAACCCGCGCGGCGAAGTGCATGCCGTGCTCTCGGGCCGCGTCGACGACGTCAAGATGCGCGAACTCGTGGCCACGATCGACGCCCTGCGCCTGCAGGCCCGCCCCGAGCAGCGCACTGCCGCGATCCCAACCGGCCTCACACGCTAAGGCGCCGCAGGTGGGACAGTCTTCAGTCTGTCACCGGCTACAGGTACGCGCCGGCTCGTGACTGCCCACGCCCTCTCGCTTGACGTTCGCCTCAGCCCTCCAGGCTTCGGCTCTCTGCGTGTGCGCTTCGCTTTCGGCATCCATGCCTGCGCTCGCTCCCACAGCCCGCTCAAGGGCATGGGCAGCCCCGAGCCTCCTCTTTCCCAGTTGAGGAGGCTTCGGGCTCCCCGTGTCCTGGAGCAGGCGTATGTAGGCAAGCGCAGCCATCTTCACGCGAACACCCGGCATCGTGCCGCTGTTCGCTTTGCCGACCTCCGTCGGCTGGTGATCACCCGGGCCTCCGGCCCTGACGTTCGCGTGTGGAAGCCGGGCTATGCCCGGCGACCGTAAGCCGGAGCCGACGCCGGGACGGCGGCGACGGCGCGAAAGCCGCCAGGCGGAGCGCAGCCGGAGTCGAGTGAGCCGGAGCCTGGAGGGCGCAGGCGAACGTCCGGCGACGGGATACGGGGAGCCCGAAGCCGGCGCGCGCGAAATTGGTTACGAGCGCGAGCGTTCCTTGAGGCGGCGGCTGGCCTGCGTGAGCGTGTCGCGTTCGGTGGTCGTGAGGCTCGATTCGCCCGAGCGGCTGATCTTCTCGAGGATCCGGTCGACCTGCTCCTGGAGGTCGGGGTCGAGCCGCTCGGGTTCGCGGGGGCGGGCGGCGGGCCGCGGGGCGGCGCGGTCGTCGTCGGGCCGCACCACGCGCATCCGGCGGCGGCGGAAGGCGGCGCCGACGTCGGCGAGGCCGCCGAGGTTCCAGCCACGCCAGGCGTAGAGAAGTCCGAAGATCGCGCCGGCGATGTGGGCCACGTGGGCCACGTTGCCGCCGCCCGAGGCCGCGCCCTGCACGTCCGACACGAAATACAGGAGGCCGAGCGCCCAGGCCGGCACGGGGAGCACGCCCCAGATGAGGAGCGTCTGCCGCGGGAAGTACCAGATGAAGACGGCGAGCACGGCCATCACGGCGCCGCTGGCGCCCACGAGCGAGAACCGGGCCGCCTGGAGCGGGTGGCCCATCTGCACACTCACGAGCCAGGCGATGCCCGCGAGCACGATCGCCGTGAAATAGAAGCGGAAGAACTCGGCCCGCCCCATCACCTCCTCGACCACGCGGCCGAAGAACCAGAGCGTGAGCATGTTGACGACGAGGTGCCACGGATTGAACGAGTCGTGCACGAAGCCGTAGGTGACCAGTTCCCACACCTTGAGGAGGTGCTGCGGGAGGTCGCCCTGGAGGGCGAGGAACCGGTTCACGGGAAACTCGTTCGCCCCGAGCAGGTTCGCCACCCAGATGGCCACGTTCGCCACGATGAGCGTGAGCACGCCGGTCCATTCCTGGAGGAAGGCGTTCGACGGCTCGGAGCGGTAGTAGCCGCGGTCGGAGAATCCCATCCGAGGCATCGTAGCGCGGCGTGGGGGGCGGCGGCAACCGCCGGGCGGGCCGCCCGCCTCGGCCGCTCGTCCGGAGCGGCATCCTGACCGGCCGATCGGCATCTGCTACGCTTCGCGTCGCCGCCCGCGCGAGGCGGCCAAATCATCGCTCCGCACAGGGAAAGGAAGAGGCATGGCGACCAACGGGGCTCTCGGCAGGAAGTTGCGGATGGGGATCGTGGGGGGCGGGCAGGGCTCGTTCATCGGCCGCGTGCACGTCACCGCGGCGGTGCTCGACAACCGGGCGGAGCTCGTGGCAGGGGCGTTTTCCAGCGACGCGGCCCGCTCCAAGGCGAGCGCCGCCGATTATGCCGTCGACGAGGCCCGCGCCTACGGCTCCTACGCGGAGATGTTCGCCGCCGAGAAGGCCCTGCCGGCTGGGAAACGGATCGACTTCGTGTCGGTGACGACGCCGAACCACATGCACTTCCCGGTCGCCAAGGGGGCGGTCGAGGCGGGCTTTAACGTGGTCTGCGACAAGCCGCTCACGCTCACGCTCGCCGAGGCCGAGGCCCTCGCCGAGGCGGTGAAGAAGTCGGGCGTGGTGTTCGCCGTGTCGCACAACTACACGGGCTACCCGCTCGTGCGGCAGGCCCGGGAGATGATCCTCTCGGGCGAGCTCGGCGAGATCCAGGCGATCCGGGCCGAATACATCCAGGGCTGGCTGCGGACCAGGCTCGAGGCGGAGGGGCAGAAGCAGGCGGCTTGGCGGACCGATCCCACGAAGAGCGGCGCCGCCGGCGCTTTCGGCGACATCGCCACGCACGCCTACAACCTGGGCCGCTACATGACCGGCCTGCTCCCGGAGAAGATCAGCGCGAACCTCAAGACGTTCGAGCCGGGCCGCCCCCTCGACGACTACGGCCACGCCGTGATCCGCTACGAGAACGGCGCCCTCGGCACGGTCACGGCCTCGCAGATCAGCCACGGCCGCGAAAACGACCTGCGGATCCAGGTCGACGGCACGCGGGCGAGCCTCGAGTGGCACCAGGAAAACCCCAACCAGCTCCTCGTGCGGCAAAACGGCGAGCCGCTGCGGGTCTACACCCGCGACCCCAACGCCCCGTTCATGAACGCGGCGGGCAAGGCGGCCTGCCGGCTGCCGTCGGGGCACCCCGAGGCCTTCTTCGAGGCCTTCGCCAACGTCTACCGCTCCGCCTACGACGCCATGGAGCTCGCCCTCACCGGCAAGCCGTTCGAACGGACGCACACGGTCTATCCCAACATCCACGACGGCGTGGAGGGGATGTATTTCATCGAGCAGTCGGTGGCGTCGAGCAAGGCCGACGGCGCCTGGCTCCCGCTCCGCCATCCCCTCGCGCGGAAGTAGCGCATGGCCAAGACCGACACGGCGTATTTCGTGTTCGACATCGAGAGCGTGGCCGACGGGGAGCTCGTCTCCCGCCTGCGCTATCCTGGTGAAAAACTCTCTTCCGCGAAGGCGATCGCGAAGTACCGCGCGGAGCTCCTCGAGGAGAACGGCAAGGACTTCATCCCCTACACGTTCCAGCTCCCCGTGTCGCTCGTGATCGCCAAGGTGGCGCACGACTACCGGCTCATCGATCTCGTGGCCCTCGACGAGGCCCAGTCGCGGCCCCACGAGATCGTGAAGCTGTTCTGGGACGGCTGGCAGAAGTATCGCCGCCCCCGGCTCGTGAGCTTCAACGGCCGCGGGTTCGACCTGCCGCTGCTCGAGATCTGTGCCTTCCGCTACGGCCTGTCGATCCCCGACTGGTTCGCCGAGGACAAGCGCAGCTTCGACCAGCCCCGCAACCGCTACGCCACGTTCGCCCACTTCGACCTGCACGAGTGGCTCACGAACAACGGCGCGTCGCGGTTCACTGGCGGCCTCTCGCTCGCGGCGAACCTGATCGGCAAGCCCGGCAAGATGGACGTGGCCGGGCACATGGTGCAGGACCTGTGGGACGCGGGCAAGAAGGCCGAGATCCACGATTACTGCCGGGGCGACGTGCTCGACACCTACTTCGTGTTCCTCCGCTCGCGCGTGGTCGCCGGCGAACTCTCGCTCGCCGAGGAGCAATCCCTCATCGACGACGCCCGCGACTGGATCGAGAAGCACTCCGCCGCCGCTCCCGGCCTCGCCCGCTACCTCGCCGCCTGGGGCGACTGGACGAGCCCCTGGGGCTGATCGGCGGCGCCAGCACGGCATGCTGTCTGCTGTCGCCCGGGCGCACCTTGCCGGGTCTCCGCCCCTTCGCGCCCGAGGCCTTCAAAGTGGGGGTCTTGGGTGGCGTTGGCGGGCCGGTTTCCCGGGCCCGGCGCGCGGAAAAAATCGCGGCTTGAGCGGCCGCGGCGGGTGGTCTACAAGACCCCTGAAGGCCCGCTTCCGGCAGGCCGTCGGCAGCGCGTAGACGAGGATGCCCAAGCCTCGTCTACGCGCCTGTGCGAGGCGTGTATCCACGGATGGATTCGCCGTTCATGACCCGCTTCCATCGGTCGCTGCGCAGGCTGGCACTCGCGTGCGCGCTCGCGGCGGGATCCGTCGGCATCGCCTCCCGGGCCGACGACGCAGACCCGCCTCCCACTGACTCGACCAAACTCCTGCCCGCGAAGGTGCGGGTGGCTGCCGACCACACCTACCTACGCGCCGGCCCGAGCGACGACTTCTACCCCACCGAACGGATCGCCCGCGACGCCGAAGTCGAGATCTGGGCATTCGACGCCTCGGGCTACGCGGCCGTGCGGCCCGTGGCTGGCAGCTTCAGCTGGGTGCGCGCCGCCGACATCGACGACGAGGCGCTGCTCGACGACGGTCCGCAGGACACGGCGTCCGCCGCAGGCCGCATCGGCGTGATCGTGGAGGACGGGGCCGTGGCCCGGATCGGGTCGCAGCTCAACGACCTCCGGCACGTCGCGCAGGTGCGGCTCGAGGCCGGCGAACGCGTGCGCATCCTCGAGGAGGTGCGCATCCCTTCGGGACGCCACGCCGGGCTGTGGATGCGGATCGAGCCGCCCGCGGGTGAGTTCCGCTGGGCGAAGTTGGCCGATCTCGCGCTCCCTCCCGCCCTGGCCGCCTTCGCGCCCCGGCCGGCCGCGGCCGCAGCCACCGCCGGCTCGGCCCTCACCGCCCTCAAAGACGCCGGCGCCGCCGTCGCGGCCGCCGTCGAGGAGGTGCGCGACGCGGCGAGCGCCGCGCCGCTGCCACAGGAGGCCACGCCCCCGGCACTCGAGCCCGTGCCCCTTTCGCAGCGCCTGTTCGGCGGCTGGCTGCCGATGGGCAGCGGCGTGCTCGAGGCGACGGCCCAGCCCGGGCCCGTCGCGGTCGCAAGCGGAGGCGGAGCGGTCGCCACCGACGAACTAGCCGACATCGACCTCGCCCTGTCGCTCGCGGTCACCGGCCCGCCCGACCAGATGAACCTCGCCCAGATCCGGGAGCGGCTCCGGGTGGCCGCCGCGAAGACGACGTCGCAGGCCGACCGTCTCCGGGCGGAGGCGATCGACGCCCGGCTCTCGCGGTTCGAGGCGATCCAGGGCAAGTACCAGGCGCTCGCCTCGGCGCAGCCGGCCGACGCATCGCCCCTCCGCCTCGGCAGCATGTGGTCGAGCCTCTCGGCGCTCGGCTCGCGGCCCGTGCGACCGGGCGTGCTGCCCGGCGGCGGCCCCGCCGACGGCCAGCCCACGTGGACGCCTCCTTCGACGACGGAGATGACCGGCCGGCTCGCGACGGTCGTGTCGCGCCGGCCCGATGCCCCGCGCTGGGCGATCGTGGACGAGCAAAACACGGTGCTCGTGTTCGTGACGCCGCAGACCGGCCTCAACCTCGCGCCGCTCGTGGGCCAGCAGGTGTCGGTGCGCGGGGCGCAGGGCTACATGCCCGAATACAAGCGGCCCTACATGGTGGCCTCCGAAGCCCGCCCACGGCTCGCCGCCACCCCCGCCGGCGACGGCGCGCTCACCCGCTGACTCTGCGGCCCAAGGTAGGTGCAGATTGTTCAATCTGCACCCAAAAGCATTCCGCAGATAGACAATCTGCGGCTCCAGATCGCGCCGCGCCCTACCAGCGATCGACTGGCCGCTCGAGGATCTCGCGCAGGAGGATCGCCTGGCGGATCGTGGCCGGGTCGCGGGCCGCGGCCACGAGGTCGCGGGCCGAGAGGCCGCGGGCCGCAGGTCTCGCAGGGGCCACCTTCGCCGGTTCATCGGTGACCTTCTCGAGCCCCGAGTGCAGGTGGCCGAGGTCGTGCGCGAAGGCATCCTGCACATGCCGGGCCACGTCCGAGGGCCCGGCGGTGAGCGTGCCGACCGACCGCGGTGCCTGAGCCGCCGGCGCGGCGGGCTTCGGCCTCGCCGGCTTCTCCGCCTTGGGCCGCGGGGCGGGCGGCTTGGGGGCCGACGATGCCTGCGGCGCCGGCCGTGGGCGCGGCGGGGCGCGTTCGGGGCCGACGCTTTCGCCCGTCACCTGCCTGAGAAAATCGGCGATCTGCTTCTCGAGCTCGGCCCGCGGGTCGACGTCGCCGGCCGGCTGCGGCGCCCGCGGCATCTCGTCGGGCCGGGGAGCGTCGGGCAGCCGGACGACCGGCGGCTTCGCCGGACCACCGCCCACACGCCGCAACACGGCGAACACCTGCGAGAGGATCCAGAAGCCGACGAACAGGAGCGGAAGAATCGCCTCGAGCCAGTCGATACCGGCTGCGAACAGGACCGGCGGCTGGAGGACGATGCTCGTCATGACGGGGCCACCGGGGCCGGCGTGCCGCCTCCGGCGATCGTGCGGCGCATGTCGGTGTCGGCCTGGAGGTTTCGCAGCTTGTAGTAGTCGACGATCCCGAGGCTGCCGGTGGCCAGCGAATCGGCGATCGCCTTCGGCACCTCGGCCTCCGATTCGACGAGCGCCGCCCGGCTCTCCTCGATGCTCGCCACCATCTCCTGCTCGCGGGCGACGGCCATCGCCCGCCGGCCCTCGGCGTTGGCGCGGGCCACCCGCGTGTCGGCCTCGGCCTGGTCGGCCTGGAGCCGGGCGCCGATGTTGGCCCCCACGTCGATGTCGGCGATGTCGATCGACACGATCTCGAACGCGGTGTTGGCGTCGAGCCGGCGGGCGAGCACGGTCTTCGAGATCACGTCGGGATTCTCGAGCACGTCGGCGTGCCGCTCCGCCGAGCCGATCGCCGACACGATGCCCTCGCCGACACGGGCGATGATCGTCTCCTCGGTGGCGCCGCCGATGAGCTGGTTGAGGTTCGTCCGCACGGTCACCCGCGCCCGCACCTTCAACTGGATGCCGTTCTTGGCAACCGCGTCGAGCGACTCGCGGCCGCTGTTCTTGCCCGGGCAGTCGATCACCTTCGGGTAGACGCTCGTCTGCACGGCCTCCCGCACGTTGCGGCCGGCGAGGTCGATCGCGGTGGCGAGCTTCCAGTCGAGCTCCTTGATCTTCGCCTTGTTGGCCGCGATCAGGGCCTGCACCACCAGCGGCACGCGGCCGCCGGCGAGGTAGTGGGCCTCGAGCGCCTGCCGCGTGATCCCCGACGAGTCGCCGAGGCCGGCCTGCACGGCCATGATCTTGCTGCGCACGATGACGGTGGGGCTCACCTTCTTGAAGCTCATCGCCACGAGGTCGAAGAGGCCGATCCCGGCGCTCGACGCATACGACTGCAGCCACAGCCGCAGGTAGCGGGCGAGCAGCCCAAACACGACGACCACGGCCAGGATGCCGAGGCCGAGGAGGATCAAGGTGGGCATGGACGTGCTCCGTTCGCTGGGGGCCTGGTGGCGGTGCTGCCGGGACTCCCCGGCCTTCCAAGACTTGTTCCGGGGCGGGGGTGAGTCAAGGCGGCGGCGGGGCGAGTCCGTCGAACTCGAAGGTTTCGAGCGTCGGCGACAGCCGGTCGGCCCCCTCGGCCTCCTGCCGTGCCGATTGCGCCGGTCCTGCGGCCTCCGCCAGCCCGTCTCGACCGCGCACCGCCGCCACCACGAGGTCGCGGCCCTGCACGCCCACGGCCTCGATCGCCGCCCCGCGGTCGATCGGACCGCTCTCACTGAGGGCCTCGAGCCGCACACCGTCGACCTCGACGACGCCCCAGGGGAGCATCTCGCTCACGGCGCGACCGGGCCGGCCCACGAGTTTTTCAAGTTCCCGCCGCCGGGCCGCCGCCGGGGCGACATCGAGCGGCTCGGGCGGGGGCGGCAGCACCCGCCGGCCGAGCGGCGTCTCGGGAAACCAGCGAAACGCGAGCCCGAGCACCACCGGCACCACCACCGTGGCCACGGCGAGCATCACGAGCCCCGCCGTCGCGCCCAGTTCGAGGAATGCGGTGGCGATCGCGGCCACGATCGCCGTGAGGCTCAAGAAACCCAGGATCCCGCCCGACGGGAGAAACACCTCGAGCACCATCACCGCCAGGCCCACGACGAGCAGCACGACGACCCACACGAGCGCCGTCATCGCGCACCCGTCCCGCCCGCCGGCCGCACCACGATCCGGCCACCGCGCACCTCGACGACCTGCACCGCCTCGCCCGGCTCCACGAGATGGCCGTCGGTGGCCACGTCGACGAGGTGGCCGTCGATCCGCGCCTTCCCCGCCGGCACGAGCCGCGTGGTGGCCACGCCCTGCCGGCCCACCGCCACCGGCGGCGGCTCCTCGACGGCGAGATCCTCGGCTGGCGGCTCGAGCAGCACATGCCGCAGCACGGGCGCCCGCGGCAGCCAGCGGCGCACGAGCACGCCGACGAGGGCCACGCCCACGGCCGCACCGAGGATCCCCAGGAGCGACCACTGCAGCTGACGGATCTGGTAGTCGTTGGACGGAAGCACGAACGACTGGCTCGCGAGCACGAGCGCGGCGATCACGAGCAGCCCGCCGCCCAGGCCCAGCACGCCGAATCCGGGGAGCACGAAGATCTCGGCCGCGAGGCAAAAGAGCCCCGCGAGAAACAGCATCACCTCGAGCCAGCCGCTCGTGCCATGCAGGTGCTGGCTCCAGAAGTAGACGATGAAGGCCACCATCGCCACGAACCCGCCCAGGCCGACGCCGGGCGTGTGCATCTCTATATAAAGCCCGGCTCCCCCGATCAGGAGCAGGAGCCAGGCGACGCCGGGGCTCGCGAGCGCGTCGAGCAGCCGGTCGGCCCAGCCAGGCTCCTTGAGGGCGATATCGGCCGGCAGGCCATACGTGGCGACGAGCGCCGGGAAGCCGTCGACCACGTGCGTCGCGAGCCCGAGCGACTCGGCCTTCCTGCCGGAGAGCTCGATCGGGCCGACGCCCACATCGTCGCCGAGTTTCCACGAGTCGCGGTCCTCGCGCGGCAGGAGTTCGGCGTCGCTGAAGAAGTCGCTGCGGCCGGTGGCCTCCTGGGTCGCCCGGTGCACGACCATGCCCGGGGTCACGAGCGCCACCGGCAGCGACCAGGATCGGCCACGCTTCTTGGCCACGCCCTCCGCCCACGCCACGGCGAGGGCCTCGGAGCGGCGCGGATCGATGGTGGCGGCCCCTTCGCCACCGAGCACGGCCAGCGGGGCGATCGCGAGCTCATCGCAGGCGAGGGCCACGAGCGCCGCATCGGCCCGCGCCTCGCGCGGCACCCAGGCCACCGTCCGCACCCGCGCCGGGTCGAGCGTCGCCAGCCAAGTGGCGAGCACGAGGCTCTGCTCCGGATCTCCGCCCGGGCTGTCGATCCGGAGGCAGATGAAATTGGCCCCGCCGGCGACGGCCTCGTCGATCGTCCGCCGCGCGCGGGCGACGGCGTCGGCCGTGATCGGCCCCGACACGACCACCTGCGCGGCCTTCCATCCCCCCTCGGCCGCGGCGTTCGCCATGAGCGACTGCTCGTCGACGCCGAGCCCGCGGGCGAGCTCGGCCGGGCTCGCGGCGAGGAGCCGCACGACGCCGAACTCGCGGGCCCGGCGGCCCGTGAGCGCAAGCGGCACCGGGCCCACCTCGTCGACGGCGAGCACCGCGGCGTCGCGCTTCACGGCATCGAGGTCGCGCTCCGCGACGAACCGCTCGCCGTCGTCGGTCGACACCCGCACAACCTTCGCGGCCGGATCGAGCAGGGCCAGCGCGAGCGCCGGCGGCACGGTCTTGCGGCGGCCGGCCACCTGGGCGTAGGCAGCCCGCATCGCGTCATCGACGGCCGGCTCCTCCGCGTTCGCCGGCCCGAGCACCGCGTCGGCCGGCATCACGATCTCCTCGCACGCCAGCGCCGCGAGCACGGCATGCCCGCGCAGGCCTTCCGGCAGGAATGCCACCGTCTTCACGCCGCCGAGCCGGGCGTCGCCGAGAAAGCGGGCCAGTTCGACCGCCCGGCCAAAATCGCTGGCGAGGGCGCCCTCGTCGTCGGTCGGACGGAATTCGAGCACGAGCACGCCGCGGTGTGGCGCCGGGGCACGCAGGCCGTCGAGCGTCCGCAGGATGGCGGACTTCACCTGCGTGTCGCGTGTGCCGGTGAGCGGCAGCCGCACGACCACCGTGGCCGCCGGCACGGGCGCGTCGGCAGCCGCCGCGGGATCGGCCGCCGAAACCACGGCCACCGCCGCCACGAGCGCGCAACACAGGGCGGACACAAGCCGAGAGCGAGCCATGGCTGCATTCTAAAACCGTGCCCCGGCGAGTCAAAAATCGCCCGGCTGCTATACTCCCGCGCCTATGGCCATGCCTGCCGCCCCCGATCTCACGAGCCGGCTCGTCGACCTCGTCGCCCGCAAGGCGCTCAAGCGGGGGACGTTTCGGCTGGCATCGGGCCGCGAGGCGAGCTTCTACCTCGACGCGAAGCAGGTGGTGCTCGACGCCGAAGGCTCGATGCTCGTCGGCCAGGCGATCCTCGCCCGCCTCGCGGCGCTCCCCCGGTTTCCCGACGCCGTCGGCGGGATGTCGATCGGCGCCGACCCGATCACGAGCGCGGTCGTCACCATGGCGGGCGTCGCGGGCCGCCCGCTCAAGGGCTTCATGATCCGCAAGGAGCCGAAGGACCACGGCACGAAGCGTTACGTGGAGGGACCGGTGGAGCCCGGCCACCGCGTCGTGATCGTCGAAGACGTGACCACCACCGGCGGGTCGTCGCTTCTGGCCATCGAGCGGGCGCGGGAGTTCGGCCTCGTCGTCGAGCGGGTGGTGACCGTGATCGACCGGCTCGCCGGAGCCGAGGCGGCCTTCGCCGCCCAGGGAATTCCGCTGGAGTCGCTGGTCACGATCCGCGACCTGGGAATCGAACCCGGCGAGACCTGACCGGCCGCTTGCCCACGCGTCGGCGGCGGACGTAGGCTGAAGGTGATCCGGGTGCCGCCCGCCGTCGGAGCTGCCACCCGCCGTCGGGAGAGTCGCGATGGCATTGGGCCTGCTCCGCCTGTCGAACGTCGCCGTCCTCCTGCTCGCGTGTCACGTGCTCGCCGCGACGAGGGCCGGCGCCGACACCGACACGCAGGAGCGGCTCGGCACCCTCGTCGAGGCCCTCGGCGACGACGACTATCACCGCCGCGAGGCGGCGGCCGCGGAGCTCAAGGCGCTCGGGCCCGGCGCGATCGACGCCCTTCTCGAGGCCGGCGAGACGAGCGGCGATCTCGAGATCGCCCTCCGGGCCCGCTGGCTCGTGGAGACGATCCCCTTCGAACTGCCGCACGACCCGCCCGAGGTCGTGAAACTGCTCGCCCGGTTCAAGCAGCGCGACTTCGGCGAACGCGTGCGGGCGATGCACCGGCTCCTGCGGATCGACGACGACGCCGGCATCGAGCCGCTCGCCCGCGTGACGCGGCTCGATCCATCGACGGCCGGCTCGCGGATCGCGGCGGCGCTGCTCGCCCGCGAGTGGCGGGAGGGCGATCCCTCGTGGCCCGACATCCGCCGCCGCATCGAGGCGGGCCTCGGCCCCAGCACGCGGCCGGCGGCCCGGTTCCTCTCGGCGCTCGTGGCCTTCACCGGCGCGTCGAGCCCGGCCGACCGCGATACGGCGCTTGCCGCCGCCACCACCACGCTCGACGACCTGCGCCGCCCCGCGCCCGACGGCGTGCCCCTGCTCTCCACGGGCGAGGGCGTGGAGGAGTCGCAGGTGATCTTCAGCCACACCGAACAGATCTTCACCCGCTGCCACGCCCAGATGCTCGCCGCTGCCGGCCGCCGCGACGAGGCCATCGCCGCCGCGCGGGCGCACGTGGCCGCGGCCCTCGAGGATGACGACGACACCCGCGCCGGGGGCGTCGAAGCGCTCACGTGGGCGGTCGAGGCGGGGCTGCCCGAGGCGGTCGAGGCCATGCTCGCCGTGCCGGGCGTCGCCGACGGCAACCCGCTCGTGGGCTGTGCGATCGCGCTCGCGGAGCGGGCCCGGGGCCGCGAGGCCCAGGCGGCCGAACGGATCACCGCGGCGTTCGCGGCTGCGGCGCGGGCCGACGTGTCCGACCGGCTGGCGGCCGCGCGGCTGCTCGCGAAGTGGGGCGGCATCGACTGGTCCGTCGATCTCTACGACCGCATCCTGGCCGAGCCGAGCCTCCCTGTCGCCGAAGCGGCGGCCGTGTCGATGCTGTACTCGGAACTGCTTCACGACCTCGAGCGCGACGAGGAGGCCGCCCGCTGCCTGCGGAAAGTGTTCGGCGACGACGAACAGGGCGATGGCCGCCGCGACGGCGGTCTCGGACAGGGGCTTCTCGGCCGCGACCTGCGGTCGATCCGTTCCCGGATGCACTTCTTCGAGGCGTGTGCGCTCCTCCAGAAGGGCGACATGGCCGGCAGCCGTGCCAAGCTCGAGAAGGCGCTCGCCGTCTATCCGAAGGACGTCGATGCCCTGATCGCGCTCTACAGTTTCCCCAACCACACGGCCGAGCAGCGGGCCGATGCGGTTCGCAAGGTGAAGGCCGCCGCGTTGCAGCTCGAGGACGAGATCAACGCCGTGCCCGACGAAGCGTCGGGCTACAACGAATATGCGTGGCTCGTGGCCAACACGGAAGGCGACGTGGCCAAGGCCACGCGATTCTCGAAGGTGTCGCTGCTCAAGTCGTTCGACAACGCGAGTTTTCTCGACACGCTCGCCCACTGCTACGCCGCCGCGGGGCGGCACGCCGCCGCGATCCGCACGCAGCGGCTCGCGAAGCGCTACGAGCCGCACAACCGCACGATCCAGCGCAACCTCGAGCGGTTCGAAAACCTCGCCCCGTAGGACAGGCTTCAGTCTGTCCCACACCCGACAGGCTAAAGCCTGTCCTACGTCATGCACCACGTCTCCCTCCCCGACGTCAGCCTCGCGGTCCACTCGCGCGGCAGCGGCCTGCCCGTCGTGCTGCTCCACGGGTTTCCCCTCGACCACGCGATGTGGTCCGGGCAGGACGCGCTCGCCGACTCCGTGCGGCTGATCGTGCCCGACCAACGCGGCTTCGGCGCGAGCGGCGGCGCGGGGCCCGAGAGCATCGCCCAGTTGGGCGACGACGTCGTCGCCCTCCTCGACGCGTTGCACGTGGCCGAGCCGGCCGTGATCTGCGGCCTGTCGATGGGGGGCTACGTGGCCGAGCACGTGGCGGTGCGCCACCCCGGCCGCGTGCGGGCGCTCGTGCTCGTCGACACGAAGCTCGAGGCCGACACGCCCGAGGCCCGCGCGGCGCGGAGCAAGCTCGCCGCGACGGTCGCGCGGGTCGGCCAGGAGGCGGTCGCCGAGGCGATGATCCCCAACCTGCTCGCCCGGTCGGAGGCGGCGCGGGCGAGCCCAGCCCGGCCCCTGATCGAGGAATACCTGCGTAGCACGATCCACGCCACGCCCGTCGCCACGATCACCGCGGCGCTCGCCGCCCTTGCCGCCCGGCCCGACATGGTGGAGCCGATGCGAGCCGTCGCGGTACCCGTGCTGCTCGTCGTCGGCGCAGAAGACGCGATCACGCCGCCGGAGTGCATGGAGCGGGCCGAGCGGGTGCTCCAGCGGCCCCGCCTCCTGATCATGCCGCGGTGTGGCCACATGGCGCCGCTCGAGGATCCGGCCACGTTCAACGCGGCGGTGCTGGAGTTTCTCGGGGAAGTGGAGGCCGGGGCCGCGGGTCGAACGGCGGCCGGCCGTTGAACCGTGGGCCGTCGACCGGAGCCCCTTCCGGCGGCGGGCCCGGCGGCGGAAACCCGCGAAACCCGCCCCCGTCGCGAAACGCGCCGCCGCGGCCGGCCCCGGGCCGGGCGAGGGCGTAGTCGAGCCACTCGAGCCGCTCGGCCGTGTCGAGGTCGATCACGGCCTTGCGGTCGGCCGGATCGCGCGTGGCGAGCCACTGGTGCCAGAGCCGCGCGGCGGCGAGCAGCTCGTCGCGGTCGGGGCCCGTGCCGTCGCGGCCGCCGAGCGTTCGCGCGAGGTGCATGAGATCGCGGCGTTCCATCGACGAGAGCCGCTGGACGGCGGCGGCGGCATCGGCCACCCGGCGCCGCTCCTCGGGGGTTTGCCGCGAGAAGGCCGCCCGCCGCTCAGCCTCGCCGCCTGCGCCCGCGCCAAACGGCTCGGCTGCGAGCGCCGCGACGGCCGCATCGAGCGCCTCATATGTGGGCGGACCGCCGTCGCCATTCCGCGGAAACAGCCGCCGCGGAGGCGGGTAGTTTTTCCGTGCGAGGGCCATCAGAAACTCTATGCTCCCGGCCTCGCGGAGGACGTCGTAGTGCTCGAACACGGGCAGGTAGTCGAACACGAATTGCTCGGCGTCGGTCGTGGTCCCCCGGCCCGCCGCCACGCCCACGACGAACGCGGCCGCCACGACCACCACGGGGGCGATCCAGCCCCGCCACCACGATGCCCGTGCCGGCCGCGACCGGGCCGCGGCCATCTCGACGGTGGTCGCCGTCATGCCCGCGGGGGCGGTCGTCCGCGGCAGCGCGTCGAGCAGGTCCCACGCCGGCCCGAGCAGCTCGGCGGGCGTGTCGGCGGCTGGCGATGCGTGCGTGCGCTCGCTCACCGCACGCCCTCCCGCTCGTAGGGCCCGAGCTTCTCGCGGAGCTGGTCGCGGGCCCGGAACAACAGCGACTTCACGGCGGGCACGGAGAGCCCCATCGCCTGGGCGATCTCCTCGTAGGAGCAGTGCTCGAACTTCGCGAGCAGCACCGCCATCCGCTGGTTGTCGGCGAGCGACGCGATCGCGTCCTGGACGACGTCGCGAAGCTCGCTGCGGTCGGCCTGCCGCGCGGGCCGCATGCCGCTCGCTGCGACGGCGAGATGCTCGAGGCCGATCGCGCTCGTCGAGGCCGACACGTTCTGCGGCACGCCCCGCTCCTTGCGGCGGTAGGCCCGCTGGCGGAGATCGCTCGAGACGTTGTTGGCGATCGTGTGGATCCAGGTGGTGAACTTCGCCGTCGGCTTGTAGGAAGCCCGGGCGCGGTACACCCGCAGAAACACCTCCTGGGCGAGATCTTCGGCGATCGCGTGGTCGCCGGTGTGGTGGCGAAACAGCGTCACGAGCCGATCCTGCCAGAGCACGACGAGCTCCTCGAACGCCTGCGCATCCCCATCGCGCACGCGCAACATCAGCGCCGTCGACGGATCGGCCGACCGTGACACCGTCGACGATGCATCAGACGCCACGTGCAAGCCCTCCCAATTCGATCGGCCGCCACCGCGTGGCGGCCACGCGAGCCAAGACGGCGGGCGCAAGCCCGCACGTCGGGAGGGCTCGCGCACGCCCGGCGAGGGAAACCTTGGCTTTCCCTCCGCCGGGCCAGGGCTGCGGGGAGGAAGGCCTGGAAGGCCGCCACGCCCTCAAGGCTGCACGGGCCAGGATGGCCGTGCAGCCGTGAAATGGAGCGGAGGAGGATCGAACTCCCAACCTCGGCATTGCGAACGCCGCGCTCTCCCAGTTGAGCTACCGCCCCGATCGGGTGGCGCGGGGATGCCGCTGCCACCGCCGGAAAATCGATCGTACGGCACCGTCCCCCCACTGTAAAGCCGCCTCTACAATGGCGACATGCATGTTCCGCCGATCGTCGTCCGAGGTGCCCGCGAGCACAATCTGCGCGACGTCACGGTCGGCCTGCCGCGGGGGCGGCTGGTGTGCCTGTCGGGCGTGAGCGGCTCGGGAAAATCGAGCCTCGCCTTCGACACGCTCTACGCCGAGGGGCAGCGGCGCTACGTGGAGAGCCTCTCCACCTTCGCCCGGCAGTTCCTCGGGCAGCTGCCCCGGCCCGACGTCGACAGCGTCACGGGCCTCTCCCCCTCGATCTCGATCGCCCAGAAGTCGGCCGGCACGAACCCGCGCTCGACCGTGGCCACGATGACGGAGATCCACGACTTCCTGCGCGTGCTCTACGCCCGGGTGGGCACGGCCCACTGCCCGGAGTGCGACGCCGTGCTCGAGGCCCAGCCGCGCGACCAGATCGTGGAGCGAATCCTGGCCGCCCGGGCCGGCGAGCGCGTGCTCGTGCTCGCCCCCGTCGTGCGCGACCAGAAGGGGGAGCACCGCGACCTGTTCACCGATCTCGTCCGCCAGGGCTTCACGCGGGCACGTGTCGACGGCCGGATCGTGCGGGTGGAGGATCCGCCTCCGCTCGAAAAGTTGCTCAAGCATTCGATCGAGGTGGTGATCGACCGGATCGTGGCCGACGAGGCGGGCCGCAGCCGCCTTGCCGAGGCGGTCGACCTTGCCCTCCGCACGGGCGGCGGGCAGGTGATCGTGGCGGCCGACCCGGGTGCCGACGGGACGAGCGACCGCACTACAGCACCCTCACCCCGGCCCTCTCCCGGAGGGAGAGGGGGAGAGCATCCCGACCTCGTGCTTTCGAGCCGCTATGCCTGCACGGCCTGCGGCGTGAGCTACTCGACGCCCGAGCCGCAGCTGTTCAGTTTCAATAGTCCCCAGGGCGCCTGCCCGGTGTGCGACGGCCTCGGCGACATCTACGGCATCGATCCCGAGAAGCTCGTCACCGACCCCACGAAATCGCTGAAGAAGGGCTGCATGGGCGTGCTTGGCACGTTCCGCGACATGCCCCGCTGGATGCGCCGCCTGTTCAACGGCGTCGCGGCGCACGCAGAGGCGAAGAAGAAGCTCGCTCCCGGCACGCTCCTCGAAACGCCCTGGGAGAAGCTCACGCCGGCCCAGCGGAAGGTGTGGCTCCACGGCACCGGCGTGGAGGAGATCAAGCTCGCCTGGAAGCGCGGCCGGGCGGAGCGGGGCGCGAAGATGAAGTTCGAGGGGATCCTCGCGCTCCTCGCCAACAAGTGGCGCAACGCCAAGAGCGGCATCATCCGCCGGATGCTCGAGAAGCTGATGCGGGTGACGCCGTGCCACGCCTGCCAGGGCGCGCGGCTCTCGCCCCAGGCGCGGGCTGTCCGGATCACGTCGCGCGCTGCGCCGGCATCAGTTCAGGCGCTAGGGCCGGAGGCCCGGGTCGCCGCCAGCGACCGGAGGTCGCCAAGGCGGGGTGGCCCGGATGGCCACGCCCGGCATGAAGATTCCGAATTGTCGCTCGACGCGCTCTGCGCCCTCCCGATCGCCGATGCCCGCGCGTTTCTCGCTGACCTCGCCCTCGACGGCACGCAGGCCGTGATCGCGGTCGAGCTCTTGAAGGAGATCCGCTCGCGGCTCGAGTTCCTCGACCAGGTCGGCCTGGGCTACCTCGCCCTCGACCGCAAGGCGCCGACGCTCTCCGGCGGCGAGAGCCAGCGGATCCGGCTCGCGGCCCAGATCGGCTCGGGCCTCTCGGGCGTGCTCTACGTGCTCGACGAGCCCTCGATCGGCCTCCACCCGCGCGACAACGTGCGGCTCTTGGGCGCCCTCGAGGCGCTCCGCGACAAGGGCAACACCGTGGTCGTGGTCGAGCACGACGAAGACACGATCCGCGCGGCCGACTGGGTGGTCGACTTCGGGCCCGGCCCGGGCAAGCGCGGCGGCGAGGTGGTGGCGGCCGGCACGCCGGCCGACGTGGCGGCGAGCGACAGGAGCGTCACAGGCGCCTTCCTCGCCGGCCGCGACGCGATCGAGGTGCCCGCGAAGCGGCGAAAGCCCTCCGGCAAGACGCTCGCGCTCACGGGAGTTCGCCACAACAACTTAAAAGGGATCGACGTCGAGATCCCGCTCGGGGTGTTCGTGTGCGTGACGGGCGTGTCGGGCAGCGGCAAGAGCTCGCTCGTGGGCGACGTGCTCGAGCCCGAATTGCGCCGCCGGCTGGGGAGCGAGGCGGCCGTACCGGGCGCGTTCGACGCGATCCGCGGCGCTGACGAACTCGACAAGGTGATCGTGATCGACCAGTCGCCGATCGGCCGCACCCCGCGGTCGAATCCCGCCACCTACGTGAAGGTGTGGGACGACATCCGCAGCCTGTTCACCATGCTCCCCGAGGCGAAGAAGCGCGGCTGGAAGGCGGGACGGTTCAGCTTCAACGTGGCCGGCGGCCGCTGCGAGGCCTGCGAGGGCAACGGCTCGACGCGGCTCGACATGGACTTTCTCGCCGACGTGTGGGTGACCTGCGAAGTCTGCGGTGGGGCCCGATTCGCGAAAGACACGCTCGAGGTCCGCTGGAAAGGAAAAAACGTCGCGGAACTGTTGAACATGGAGATCGGCGAGGCCCTCGAGGTCTTCGCCGATGCCCCCGACATCGCCCGCAAGTTGCAGACGCTCCACGACGTCGGGCTCGACTACCTCCACCTCGGGCAGCCGTCGCCCACGCTCTCCGGCGGCGAGGC
>JBJSZP010000410.1:0-7246 GCA_046090365.1 Planctomycetia bacterium | reverse complement strand
CGCCGCCTTCATCCCGCTCGGCGGCGTGGCGTTCATGATCCTGCTCTCCACCGTGCTCAGGATGGTGGTGTTTCTGCAGAGCCATTACCTGAACCAGCTCGTCGACTCGGGGCGGCGGGCGACGGTGTTGAGTTTCCGTGGCCTTGCGATCAACGTCGGCTACGGCCTCGGCTGCCTCGGATTCGCCGCGGCGACGGCGGCGAGCGCCCGCTTCGTCGGCACGCAGGACTCCTTCCGGGCCGTCGTGGGACTCGTGCCCTGGGCATTCCTACTCGCGTGCGCGGCGTTCTCGGGCTTCTCCCGGCGGCTGGGGCCGGACCGTGCCGCCCTCGCCCGGCCCGGCGGATTCAGCCAAGCCGTCAGCGCTTGAACCGGTCCGGCACGTAGACGTCCGGATTCACCAGCAGCGCCGCGGCCGCGGTGTCGGAGAGCGTGTGGAGACCGCTCAAGTTCAGGCGGCCCGAGTGACGCGCGAGCGACTCCGCCGCCGCATCGGAGAGCGTGCCCACGCCGCTCAAGAACAGCTCGCCTTCGTGCCGCGCAAACGCCTCTGCAGCCTCGGGCTCGAGCGTCTTGAGGCCGACGAGCCAGAGCATCCCCCGACGGGCGGCGAGTCCCCGGGCCACCTCGGCGGAGACGGAGGCCAGACGGGCCAGGTGGAGCGGCCCGGCATGCGTGCCCAGGATCCCGGCAACATCTGCCGAGAGCGTCGTCAGGCTGTCGAGGACCACGCCGCCTTGACGCGCAAGCTTGGCTGCCAGGGGCAACGACGTGAGTGCCGTGAGCCCGTGCAGGCTGAGCGGCGCCGTGCACGCCGCCAGCGACTCTGCCGCGGCATCCGAGAGCGCTCGCAACCCGCCGAGGTGCAGCGAGGAACCCTTGTAGTGGGCGAGCGACCGGGCGGTTTCCGGCGTGAGCTCCGTCAGGCCGTCGAGGATCAACTGCCCTGGGTATCCTGTGAGTCCGAGGGCGGCGTCGGGAGCGAGCCTGGTCAGGCCGAGCAGGGAAAGCACGAACCCACGGTAGTGCGCAAGCCCGCGGGCTGCTCCCTCCGAGAGCTCGCTCAGGCCATAGAGAAACAGACTCCCCTTGTAGCCTCCCAGGGCGACCGCCGCGTCGGGGTCGAGCGTCTTGAGGGCGGTGAGCGACAGCGCCATGCCGTTGTGGCCGGCGAGCCCGCGGGCCGTCTCCGCCGACAGCGAGGCGAGGGCCGGAAAGTGGATCATCCGCTCGTGAGCGCCAAGCGCCGCGGCGGCTGCGGGCGCGAGCCCAACGAGCGCCTCGAACACGATCATTTCGCCGCGGTGTCGCGCGAGCTCCCGGGCCGCCTCCGGCGAGAGGTCGGTGAGATCGGTGAACACGAGCCGGCCAGGCTGCTGGGCCAGCCCCGCCGCAGCCTCGGGCGAGAGCGACGTGAAGCCGCTCACGCGGACAATCTCCTGCGGCTGGAGAAAGTCGCGGATATCTGCGGCCGTCATCTCCTTGACGAACACGTTGTCTTTTTCGACGAATTCCACGAAAGCCCTCCCGCCGGTGCGAAGACGCCGAACATAGAACGGCCGCCGCCCCTTCCGCAACTCAGGGCCAGTCGGGCCGTTCAAGGCATACTGGATGTCCCACCGATGGGGCCGTTTCGGAGCGCACGCCAGTGATCGCCATGCACGCGACCCCCACGCTCTCGCGGCTCCTCGTTGGCCTCATGATCCTGTCCATGGGATGCACGCTCGGCGGCATCGCCAGCGCACAGCCTGCCGTCGAGCAAGGCGAGCCGGCGGCCGTCGTCGCCTGGGTGACGCCCAAGATCGGCGCTCCGGGCGTGTCGTATCACACGTTCGAAAGCGCCGCCGCCAAGGCCACGGTCAGCTACCACATCTACACGCCGCCCGCCTACGACCGCGAGCCGGATCGCCGCTTTCCGGCCGTCTACTGGCTGCACGGCTCGGGGGGCGGGCTGCCTGGGATTCCGAAGGTCGCAGCCCACTTCGCCGCCGCGATCGAGGCCCGGAAGACGCCGCCCTGCCTCGTCGTGTTCGTGAATGGCATGGCCAACGGCATGTACGTCGATTGGAAAGACGGCTCGGCGCCGATCGAGACCGTGATCGTCAAGGAACTCGTGCCGCACATCGACGCGACCTGTCGCACGATCGCCACGCGGGAAGGCAGGCTGCTCGACGGCTACAGCATGGGCGGCTATGGCGCGGCGCGGCTGGGATTCAAATACCCCGAACTGTTCCGCGCGATCTCCATCATGGGGGGCGGGCCGCTGCAGGCCGATCTCCTCGCGGGCCCGCGCGCCGGAAGGCGACGCGCCGCCGAAGTGCTCGAGCGCGTGTATGGCGGCGATCCGGAGTATTTCACGAGCACGAGCCCGCGCATCCTGGCCGAGCAGCATGCCGACAAAATCAAGAAGGGCTCGCTCGTGCGGCAGGTATGCGGCGAGGAGGACGAGACCTTCGCCAACAACCGCGAGTTTCACGAGCACCTCGAGCGACTCGGGATTCCGCACACGTGGACCGCGCTTCCCGGCGTGGACCACGATCCGCTCGCGACGCTCACGGCGCTCGGCGACTCATACTGGGCCTTCTACCGGCAGGCCTTCGGAGATCATGCCGGCTCGGCGGACGGCGACCGCGAGCCCCGCCCTGACGGGAGCCCCGATCGCGCGCCCGATCGGGTTCTCACCTTCGATGTCAAAGGGCAGGAGCGTCGGGCGGTCGTCGTCAACGCATCGGCCGATGGTGCCGCGCGACCGGCCGTGATCGTGCTCCACGGCGGCATGGGGAGCGCTGACGTGATGCGGGCCAACTCCGGCTTCGACGCCGTCGCCCGGGCGGAAGGCTTCATGGTGGCATACGCCGAAGGCACGTCGTTCGGTGAAGGACGCCATGCCTGGAATACCGGCTTTCTGCTGCGGCGGCAGGTGCAGGACGCCGACGACGTCGCCTACTTCGACACGCTCATCGATCGGCTCGTGCGGGAGCACGGGGCCGATCCGAGCCGGATATTCATGACGGGCGGCTCGAATGGCGGGATGATGACGTTCGTCTACGCGGTGAGGCGGCCGGAGCGGCTCGCGGCCGTCGCCCCCGTGGTGGCCTCGATGTTCACGTTCGAGGTCACGCCATCCGTTCCCCTGCCGATCCTGATCATCAACGGCGCGAACGATGACGAGGTGCCTTTGGAGGGAGGCATGAGCCGCAATCGGCTCGTGCGTCGCGCCCAGCAGGCTCCGTTCAAGCCGGTGGAGCAGGTCGTGGCGTTCTGGGCGAAGGCGAACCGGTCGCGGAGCGAGGCCGATATCGAGACCAAGGGCACGGTGACCACGACCGTCTACGCGGCGACGCTGGACGGTGCGGCGACGGAGTTTGTCGTGGATGCGGCAGGGGGCCACGGCTGGCCCGGATCGAGGCCGCGGCGCGAAGGCTCCACGCCCATCGCCTCGTTCTCGGGAGCGGAGCGGGTGTGGCAGTTTTTCAAGGACAAGCGCCGGCAGGCCCCGGGGGAACGGTGAGCCCGCGTCGGCTCCTGACGGGGGCCGGCCTCGTCTAGAGTGTGAGCGACAAAACGGCATAGACGTCGCCCAGATCCTCCGGCACACCCATGCCCGATTCCTGTCCCCCCGTGTGCGTATGGCTCAAGCGCGATCTCCGCGTGGCCGATCATCCCGCGCTTGCCGAGGCGTGTGCACGGGCGAAAGGCGGGGCGGTGTTCGCGGTGTTTCTCTACGAGCCCGAGGTGCTCGCCCAGCCGGAGTGGGATCCGAGCCACACGGAGTTTCAGCGGGAGTGCCTCGTGGATCTCGAGGTCGCGCTTGAAAAACTCGGCATCCGACTCGTCACCCGCCGTGGCGAGGCGGTGGCGATGCTCGAGCGACTCCGTCGTGAGACCGGCTTCCGGCTCCTCGTGAGCCACGAAGAGACCGGCACGGGCGTGACCTACGCCCGCGATCGGCACGTGCGCCGCTGGGCCTGCGAGAGCGGCGTCGAGTTTCTCGAACTGCCGCAGACCGGCGTCGTCCGCCGGCTCGCGTCGCGAAACGGCTGGAACCGGCTGTGGGAGGAGCGGATGGAGGCGGCATGCGCTGCGCTCCCGCGGAACACGGGCCACGGCGGCCGGCAGGCGATCGCCCGGCTCGAGACCGCGGGCCTGCTCGGCTGCCGCGATCTCGGCGAGCCTCCCGACAGCAAGGACCGGCAGCGCGGCGGTGAACGGGCCGCGGCCGACGTGCTCGACGATTTTCTCGTCCGCCGCGGCCGCCACTACTCCGGCGGCATCTCGAGCCCCCTGTCTGCCCCCACGAGCTGCTCGCGGCTGAGCCCGTATCTGGCGTTCGGCGCAATCTCGATGCGCACGGTCTGGCAGGCAAGCGAGGCGCGGCGGCTCGAGGTGCAGGCGGCACTCGCCACGGCGACCGCGGCCCGCGAACGCGCGGAACTGAAGGCCTGGCAGCGGAGCCTCAAGGCGGTGCAGTCGCGGCTCCACTGGCACTGCCACTTCATGCAGAAGCTCGAGGACGAGCCGGCGATCGAGGTTCACAACATGCTGCGGGCGGCCGACGGCCTGAGAGAAAATGAAATCTCGGCCGAGCGGCTCGCCGCCTGGCAGGCGGGCCGCACGGGCTATCCGCTCGTCGACGCCTGCATGCGCAGCCTCGTCGCGACCGGCTGGCTCACATTTCGGATGCGGGCGCTCGTCGTGTCGTTCGCGAGCTATTCGCTCTGGCTCCACTGGCGGCCCACGGGGCTCTTCCTCGCCCGGCACTTCCTCGATTTCGAGCCCGGAATCCACTGGTTGCAGTTGCAGATGCAAAGCGGCACGACCGGCATCAACACGCTCAGGATCTACAACCCCACGAAGCAGGCGGTCGAGCAGGATCCACACGGCGTCTTCATCCGCCGCTGGGTGCCGGAACTGGCGGGTGTGCCGCCGGCCTACGTGCACATGCCATGGACGCTGCCGGCCGACGTGCAACAGGCGGCGGGCTGCATCATCGGCCGCCACTATCCGCCGCCACTCGTCGACCACGCGGCCGCCGTGCGCGAGGCGAAGCGCCGACTCGCCGCGGTGCGCGGCGCCCCCGATGCGCGGGCGGAGGCCCGCGACGTGGCCCGGCGGCACGGCAGCCGCCGCGATCGCCGTGGCGCCATGCAGCAAGACCCGGTGCGGCGGGCGCTCGCCCGCGATGCCAAGAGCCGCCCGCCACCGCCGCCCGATCCGCAGCAACGGCTGCCGTTTCTCACCACCGACACGGGCCATCTTGCCGACGGCGCCGGGGAACCAGGGTGAGCCAGCCGACGAAAAGGAGTGGCGATTGAAAAACCAGGGCATGCGTTACACCCCACAAGCCCGCGGCGGAAGCGACGGGGTGTGCGTGACGCCACTATCCAAGCCTTCATGGGTCACAAAGCGCCCGGAGCGAGTGCGACGGGCGTCGCTCGCGTGGGGCCGCGGCTGCTCAGGAGCCGCCGCGGACACGCCGGACGATCGCCGTCACCTCCGCGGCGTTGGCCGTCACGGCCGGCCAGTCCTGGCGGCGGATCAGGTCGCGCGGGGCGAGCCATGAGCCGCCGAGGGCGAGGACGTCCGGCTCGCGGAGGTAGCTCTCCGCGTTGGCCGCGCTCACGCCACCGAGCGGGATGTATTGCACGCCGAGATGGGCATAGGGGGCGGCGATCGACCGCAGGTAGGCAAGCCCGCCGCTCGGCTCGGCGGGAAACAGCTTGACGACGCGGCATCCGAGCTCGAGGGCCAACTCGATCTCGCTCGGCGTGCACACGCCGGGGGCGAATGGCAGGCCGACCCGCTCGGCCTCGCGGACGACGGCCGGGTTCATCCCGGGCGCCACGCCGAAGGCTCCGCCGGTCGCCTTCACCTCCCGCACCTGCGCGGCCGTGAGCACCGTGCCGACGCCGGCGAGCATCTCCGGCACGTCGCGCACGATGCGCGCGAGCGCCTCGAGGGCTGCGGGCGTCCGCAGCGTGAGCTCCATGCAGTCCACGCCGCCGGCAAGAAGCGCCCGCGCGAGGGGCACGGCATTGTCGGCATCGTCGAGCACGAGCACGGCGACGACGCCGGCGCGGCGGAGGCGGGCGTAGACATCGAAAGCAGGAGAGGCATTCATGACACAGGGAGCGACACGTGCATGGGCGGTAGATGTATTTGTATTTTCGGACGGGTGCGGACCACTGCAGCCGTTGAACGCGGCTGACGACCGGTCCAGTCGCCGTGCGGGCCGTATCGTATCATCATCCGCCGCCACGAATTTCTCTTCGTCGACGAGGATCGCACCACGATGGCGACCACGACCGGGCTCATGACGAGCGACGCGTACACCGCGCACCTCACCGGCGACGGCCATCCCGAGTCGCCCGACCGCGTGCGGGCGATCGTCGCCGGGCTCCGCGATGCCGGGCTCCTCGACCGCACCGTGCCGATCGCACCACGGCCGGCGACCGACGCAGAAATCCTGCGCTGCCACTCGGCCGCCTACCTGCGGGTCGTGCGCCAGGACGTGGCCGAGGGGCTCCACAGACTCTCCACCGGCGACACGCCGCTCTCGGAAAAGTCGCTCGAGACCGCGCTCCTTGCGGCCGGCGGCGTGCTCGCGGCGGTCGATGCCGTGATGGGTGGCCGCGTGATGAACGCCGCCGCGATCGTGCGGCCTCCCGGCCACCACGCCACGCCCACGAAGGGAATGGGATTCTGCCTGTTCAACAACGTGGCCTGTGCCGCCAGGCACGCGCAGGCCGTCCACGGCGTGACGCGCGTGCTCATCGCCGACTGGGATGTGCACCACGGCAACGGCACCCAGGACATTTTTTATTCCGATGGCGGCGTGTTGTTCTTCGACACGCACCAGTCGCCGCTCTATCCCGGCACAGGCAGCCGCGACGAGACCGGCGCCGGGCCGGCCGCGGGGCTGATCATGAACCGGCCCTTCGCCGCCGGCGCCGGCCGCGCGGAGATCGTGGGGGCATTCCGCGACGAACTCGTGCCGGCGGCCGATCAATTTCGGCCCGAGCTCGTGCTCGTGTCGGCCGGGTTCGACTCGCGGATCGGCGATCCCCTCGGCGGGTTTCGGCTCACCGACGACGACTTCGCGGAACTCACTGGAATCGTCAAAGAGATCGCGGCGAAGCACTGCGGCGGCCGGCTCGTCTCGACGCTCGAAGGCGGCTACGCGCTCGACGGCCTCGCCTCGGCCGTCGCCGCCCACGTGCAGGCCCTGTGCAGCTGAGCCGCGGCC
>JBJSZP010000409.1:0-1027 GCA_046090365.1 Planctomycetia bacterium | reverse complement strand
CGCTGGTCGTCGTCGACCCGTGAAAACACGTAGCCTGGAAAGAGCGGAACGTGGGAATCACGGGTGCGGCCTACGGGGGATCGCAGCCGCCGCCGGATGAGCGGGGCGTAGAAGGGTATGCCCACGGCCTCCAGTTTTCGCATCAGGTCCTTCTCGCGGCGCGAGAGTGTGTAAAACGCGACCCAATTGCCGGGCACTGCGAAAACGGGGCTGTCTGCTTCGAGCAGGTCGGCCGGGAAGAGGTCGCGTTGACGGGGCAAGATGGGCATGAGCGCTGCGGGCAAACGGAGGAGACCCCGGGACACACCTCGAAGTTTACGACGTTTTCCAGGCCGCTGCGCGGGCCCGATTCACGCCGGAAAACAGGGCAAAGTTTCCGGTCTGGTCGTGCCGATAACTCCGAGACAACCGACTGTAGCGGTTGGGAGGAGTTTGCCATGCGACGCCCAAACCTGAAGAAAACGAGCCGCGAAACCGCCCGCAAGGTCCTCGTGTGGACGCTGCTTGCGGCCGTGCTCGCAAACACGACGGGCTGCCAGACATTTGGGCGGCCGCAGCGGGCGACCACGCAGCAGGCGATTCTCGACTCGCAGTGTCCGCCCGATCCGGAGCGAATGCCGGCCAAGGAATTGGCCAAGATCACGCTGCCGCCCTATGTGATCGAGCCGCCGGATATCCTCCTCATCGACGCCCTCCGCGTGGTGCCGAAGCCCCCCTTCCGGATCCAGAGCTTCGACTCGCTCCAGGTGATCGTGGAGGGCACGCTCCTCGAGCAGCCGATCAACGGCATCTACGTCGTGGAGCCGGGCGGGATGCTCGATCTCGGGCCCTCATACGGCAAGGTGATGGTGGGCGGGCAGTCGCTGGAGGAGGCGCAGGATGCCGTGTTTCGGCATCTCAAGCGAGTGCTCAAGGAGCCGCAGGTGTCGCTCACGCTCGCGCAGGCCGCCGGCCAGCAGCAGATCTCGGGCGAGCACCTCGTGGGCCCCGACGGCACGATCAATCTCGGCACCTACGGCAGCGTGTT
>JBJSZP010000408.1:0-376 GCA_046090365.1 Planctomycetia bacterium | reverse complement strand
ACACGCTCCTCGCCGCCCCCGGCACGAGCTGCCGCCACCAGATCAAGGACGGTACCGGCCGCGAGGCCCTCCATCCCGTGGAAATCCTCCACGCAGCCCTCGCCCGGCGTACCATGTCGGCATGAAATCGACCACGATCCTCTGGCTGCGGCACGATCTCCGGCTCGACGACAATCCGGCGCTCGTCGCGGCGGCGGCCCGCGGGGCCGTCGTGCCGGCCTTCATCTGGGCGCCCGAGGAAGAGGCCCCGTGGGAGCCGGGCAGCGCGTCGCGCTGGTGGCTGCACCAGTCGCTTGAAAAACTCTCCGCGGCCTGTGCGAAGGCAGGCGCGCCGCTCGTGATCCGCCGCGGCCCGTCGCTCGACGCCCTGCGGAAA
>JBJSZP010000407.1:0-2318 GCA_046090365.1 Planctomycetia bacterium | reverse complement strand
CCGCACGCGGCTGGCGAGCCTCCAGCGCGAGCGGTTCACCGACCCGGCCGCCGGCCTCGAGATCGGCACGGTGGAGGAGTCGCTCAAGAGCATCGAGGAGCAGCTGGAGAAGAAACAGAAAAACCGCACGGAGCTCGTGCTTCGGGCCCCGCGCGCCGGCATCGTGCTGCCCGCGCCGAGCGTCAAGCAGGAGCCCGAGGCCTCGGGCCGGCTGCCGGCCTGGAGCGGCAACGCCCTCGACCCCAAGAACATCGGGGCCACGCTCATGGAGGGCACGGTGCTCTGCATGGTGGGCGAGCCGGAGAAGTTCGAGGCCGTGATGGTGGTGGACCAGACGGAGGTGGAGTTCGTGGGCAAGGGCCAGCACGTCGACCTCCGGCTCGACGCTTTTCCCTGGCAGACGTT
Organism: Planctomycetia bacterium; assembly: GCA_046090365.1. Classification (GTDB taxonomy): domain Bacteria; phylum Planctomycetota; class Planctomycetia; order Pirellulales; family UBA1268; genus RGVT01. Next base: position 1,913 of record JBJSZP010000407.1, on the reverse strand, counting down.
CACGGGCAAGGTGGAGGAGTTGGCCGAGTCGAACCTGGAGATGAGTTCCGAGCGGATGAGCGTGAAGGCGGGGGGCCTCGTGCCGACGGAAACCGACGCGTCGGGCCGCGAGATGCCGATCTCGACGAGCTACGAGGCGATGATGTCGCTCGACGACACGGAGGCCGTGCTCACGCCGGGGATGCGGGGCACCGCCCGGATCCAGGTGGGCAGCCGCACGGTGGGCCAGTGGCTCCTGCGCCTCGTCTGGCAGACCTTCAACTTCAGGATGTAGGCAAAACATGGACCTCCGGTCCATTTTTGCCTTGCCGACCTCCGTCGGCTGGTGTTCACCCGGCCCTCCAGGCCTGGCGTCAACTCGTCGTAGGACAGGCTTCAGCCTGTCATGAACCCCGTGCCGCCAATCGCTCCAACTTGGCAAGATTCAGCGCCCCGCCTCCGCGCAGATGAAACCGCGTGATCTGGTCCCGCAAGGTCTTGTAAAGCGCGGGATCTGTCATGGCCAAATCAACGGGAACGTCGTTCCGAACATATCTCACAAGGGCCACAACGTCGGCCCATCGCTTCTCCTTCAAGCGAACACCGAGCAACTCCGGCCGCTCGAGCATCTCTCGGGCGATCAACTCCTGCTCACGCGGACTCATGTGATTGCCTCCAGGGCGAAACATTTAGCGAGTGGTCTCACCGCCGTCGGCAAGTTCAAGGAAGACCAGATTCTCGAGGGCCTGCCGTCTCCCTGGATTCTGGAATGTCTCTGCGACTGAGCGTACCGCAGCCAACGCCGGCCGGTATTTGTTCGCCAGAAAGATCACGTCTTCGACATCGCGAGCATCGCCGCGGGCCAACTTGGAAGCGATCAGATTTTCGACAGGTGGACGATAAATCATCAGTCTGCCAATCCGCTCTACGAGCACCGGCTCGAAGGTGCCGACCTGCGTCGGACCGGGCTCCACAAGCTGGACATACGGCTTGGCAGGGTCCAGGGTGGTTTTCGGATCGAATGCCAATCCTGCAGCTTCAACGGCACCCTTTAGTTCGATCAGGTCGTAGTCGCTGGCCGGCTTCCACACGTCGATATCCCGGGAGGTGCGCGCCGCCATTCCGCCAAACACGCACGCCACCGAGCCGATAAGGCATAGCCGTATCGGCGGCCCCGATGGATCGAGGAATCGCGCGATCTGTTCGAAAGCCGCAAGCCACTGCTCGCGATCGAGGCCTGGTGTCATCAAAACTGCCGTATTTGGTGATAAAGCAACCAATGAATAAGTGTACGTCCGTGCATACTTCCGTCAAGGTGTTCCAATCGCCCGTAGGACAGGCTTCAGCCTGTCATGCCCCCGTAGGACAGGCGTCCCGCCTGTCCTGATTCCCGCGCCGGCCGTACGCTCATCCCATGCCCACGCTCGACCGGATCATGCTCTACCCCGTGAAGAGCCTCGACGGCGTCAGCGTCGACTCGGCCCTCGTGCTCCCGTCGGGCGGGCTCGAGCACGACCGCCGCTGGCGGCTCGTCGATCTCGATGGCCGCGTGGTCAACGCGAAGCGGTCTCCGCGGTTCCACGCGATCCGGGCCGAGTTTGCCCTCGCGGAGCGGCTCGTGTCGCTCGCGATCGATCCCGCCGCGGTCGCCGCGAACGCGATCCCCGGCATCGAGCGGCTCGCCTCGCTTCGCCCTGCGTCGTTTCACCTCGTGCCGGGGCCGGAGGGCCCCTGCGGGTGGCTGGCCGAAGCGCTCGGCCTCGGCGTGCTGTTGCAAGAGCGGGCCGAGGGCGGCTTCCCCGACGACCGCGACGCCCCGGGGCCCACGCTCGTCTCCACGGCGAGCCTCGCCGAGGTGGCCCGCTGGTTTGGCTTCGATCTCGCCGAGAGCCGGCGACGGTTTCGGGCCAATCTCGAGATCGGCGGCTGTGAAG
>JBJSZP010000406.1:0-5067 GCA_046090365.1 Planctomycetia bacterium | reverse complement strand
GGTTGCCCCTACCATTGAGCCGGCGTATGCAGGCAAGCGCAGCCATGGATGGCGCAGCGCAGCCGGAGTCGAGTGAACGGAGGCCTGGAGGGCCGCAGTGAACGTCCGGCGAGGTGGTACGGGGCAACCCCGAGCCGGCGCGCTCCTTGAGGCAGAGACAGGCTGAAGCCTGTCCTACGCTCACTTGCGGCGGCGGGAGCGATGCTTCTTGGCGGCCTTGGGCTGGCCCTTGCCGCGGCTCTTGGCGGGGCGGCCTTTGTGGCGGCGGACGGCGGCGGCGCGCGGTGGAGCAGGGCCGCGGGACCGTGTGCCCACGAGGCGGAAGTCGAGCGTGCGCCGGTCGACGTCGACCTTCGCCACGGCCACACGCACGCGATCGCCGAGACGGAACGAGTGCCCGGGGCGCCGGCCGGAGAGCGTGTGGCTCGCCCGCTCGTAGCGGTAGGTGTCGTCAGGGAGCGAGTCGAGGGCCACGAGGCCTTCGGCTGGGAGCTCGATTCCCTGCACGAACAGGCCGAAGGGTTCGACGCCCGTGACGACCGCGTCCATCTCCAGGCCGATGCGCGACGAGAGAAAGTTGAGCAGCTTGAGCTTCACGAGCTCCCGCTCGGCCGCCTCGGCCCGCCGCTCGAGCTGTGAGCACTGCTCGCCGAGCTGCGGCAGCCCCTCGGCCGGCGGCCGGCGGCCCCGCGCGAGCAGGTCGAGGGCCCGGTGCACGGTGAGGTCGGGATAGCGGCGGATCGGCGACGTGAAGTGGCAGTAGCAGTCGCTGGCGAGCGCGAAGTGGCCGTCTTCCTGAGGGCCGTAGGCGGCGCGGGTGAGGCTTCGCAGGACGGCGTAGTTCACCGCGTGCTCCTCCGGCCGGCCGGCGACGAGGCCGAGCAGCCGCTGCAGCTCGAAGCGGCTCTCGAGCGAATCGACCTCGAATCCCAGTTCCGTGACGAACTCGGTGAGCTGCCGGAGCTTGCGGAGGTCGGGCGACGGATGGATGCGTCGCAGGAACGGCGCGCCGGCCTTCGCCAGCATTTCCGCCACCGCCTCGTTGGCCGAGAGCATGAACTCCTCGATGATCTTGTGGCTCTCGGTGTTTTCGACGACATGGGCCCCCTGCACCCGGCCGTCGCGGTCGAGGTCGATCTTCACCTCGGGCATCGAGAGCTCGAGCGATCCCTTCGCCGTGCGCCGGGCCCGGAGGATGCGGGCCAGGTCGCGCATCCGGCCGAGGAGGGCCCGCACCTCGCCGGTCATCTCGACCGCGCGGGTCTCGGGATCGGCGAGAAACACGTCGACCTCCTCGTAGGTGAACCGGCGGGCGCTCTTGATCGCCGACCGCTCCACCTCGGCGTGCACCGGCGCACCGTCGGGCGTGAACTCCATCCAGCAGGTGCGGGCGTAGCGGACGCGGCCCGGCTGCAGGCTCGCGAGGTTGTTCGACACGACCTCCGGGATCATCGGGATCACGCGGTCGGGGAGATACACGCTCGTGCCCCGGGCGAGCGCCTCCTGGTCGAGCGGCGAGCCCTCCTCCACGAAGTGCGACACGTCGGCGATGTGGACGCCGAGGCGCAAGTGGCCGCGGTCGATCCGCTCGAGCGAGATCGCGTCGTCGAAGTCGCGGGCGTCGACCGGGTCGATCGTGATGATCGTGCGGCCGGTGAGATCGCGGCGGCCGCCTTCGATCGCCTCGGTGAACCGCTCGGCCTGCCGCCGTGCGTCGGCCGCCACCACTTCGGGAAAGGGGCCGGGCAGGCCGAACTCGTGGATCACCGTCTGCGTGTCGACGCCGGGCGTGCCGGCCTTGCCGAGCACCTCGACGATCACACCCTCGCCGTCGCGGACGTTCGTGGGGAAGCGCACCATCTCGACCACGACCTTGTCCTTGTCGCGGGCGCCCTTCGCGCCGGGATCGCCGACCGACACCGCGCGGGCGAAGTTCGTGCCGTCGACCTGCACCCAGCCCGAACCCGCCGCCTCGAAGTAGCTGCCCACGAACCGCGTCGTCTTCCGCTCCACCACCTCCACGATCTCGCCGGCGGGGCCGGGGCGGCGCACGTCGCGGCCCTTCGCCAGCCGCACCCGCACGGTGTCGCCGGTGGCGGCGTCGAGAGCGGCGTGGGCGGCGATGTGGATGTCGGCCGAGCGGTCGCCCGCCGGCGCGTCGAGCGGCCGCACGAATCCGTAGCCACCGGCCGCCCGCTTGAAGATGCCGACCACACCCTCGCCCCTGCCGCGGCGGCTCTTCTCCGGCTTCGGCCGTTGCCTGGTCATGGGGAGGTCCTCATCCGCGGCCCCGGAAGAACTTGCGGCCGTGGGCCTGCTGGTATTGCGTCCAGCCCCCTTCGATCGACGCCTCCGCCTGGAGCAGCTGGATCGTCGACGCGAGCTTGGCGTCCATGTGGTCGAGGTGGTGGAGGGCGATCGCCTCGAGCGTCATCGGCAGTTTCGGCGACCCGAACTCATACTGCCCGTGATGGCTGGCGATCATGTGCTTCACGCGCAGGGCCGCCTCGGCATCGAAGGGCGCCCCCGTGCGGGCCTCGATCGCCTGGATCTTCTGCTCCACGATGTCGAGGCCGAGGAGGACGTGCCCGAGCAGTTGGCCCGCGTCGGTGTAGGAGAATCCCTTGTGGCTCTCGAGCTCCACGGTCTTGCCGATGTCGTGGACGAGCACGCCGAGAAGCAGCAGATCACGGTCGAGCGCGGGGTAGAGCGGCGCCACGCGGTCGGCCAGCCGCATCAGGTTGACCACGTGGGCGAGCAGGCCGCCCGCGTGGGCGTGGTGGTGCTTGACGCCCGCCGGGCAGCGTTCGAAGGCCGCCATCAATTCGCCGTCGGCGAGCAACTCGGCCGCGAGGGCCGCGAGGGCCGGGGACTTCACCGTGTCGAGGAGCGACCGTAGCTCCGCCCGCAGCCCGGCCACGTCGGCCGGCGTGAGCACGAGGAAGTCGGCCTCGTTCACGGTGCGCGGGTCGGCCCGCTCGATCGCGGTCACGATCAGCTGGAGCGAGCCGGAGTAGAGCTGCGTGTTGCCCTCCACCCGCACGTAGTCGCCATCCTCGAAGGCCTCGAAGTCGGCCTCGGAGGCGTTCCAGAGCCGGCCCGTGATCGAGCCGCTCTTGTCGGCCAGATCCACCTGCAGGTAGAGCACGCCGTTGCGGTTGGGCCGCAGCTGCTTGTGCGTCGCGAGGAAGACCTGATCGATCTGCGCCTGCGGCTGGAATTCGGTGATCAGGCGTCGAGACATTGCTTCAGAGTGTACGGAGGCGTTCGCGCGGGCCACAAGCGGCGACTACAATCCCGGCCCGTCGCCTCCCCGCCGCTTTCCCGGAGACCACCATGCCCGAGCACGCCATCTCTCCCACCCGCGCCCAGGATTATCCCGAGTGGTATCAGCAGGTGGTGAAGGCCGCAGACCTGGCGGAGCAGTCGCCGGTGCGCGGCTGCATGGTGATCAAGCCGCACGGCTACGCCCTCTGGGAGCGGATGCAGGGGATCCTCGACCGGATGTTCAAGGCCACGGGCCATCAGAACGCCTACTTCCCGCTCTTCATCCCGCTGTCGTACCTCGAGAAGGAGGCGGAGCACGTCGAGGGCTTCGCCAAGGAGTGCGCCGTCGTCACGCACCATCGGCTCGAACTGGGCCCCGACGGCAAACTGATCCCGACGGGGAAGCTCGAGGAGCCGCTCGTGGTGCGGCCCACGAGCGAAACGATCATCGGCGCGATGTATGCGAAGTGGATCCAGTCGTGGCGCGACCTGCCGGTGCTCATCAACCAGTGGGCCAACGTCGTCCGCTGGGAGATGCGGCCCCGCGTGTTCCTGCGGACGGCCGAATTTCTCTGGCAGGAGGGGCACACGGCCCACGCCACCCGCGAGGAGGCGGTGGAGGAGACGCTGCGGATGCTCGACGTCTACGCCACCTTCGCGGAGCGCGACCTCGCGATGCCGGTGCTCAAGGGGCCGAAGACGGCGGGGGAGCGGTTTCCCGGCGCGGTCGACACCTACTCGATCGAGGCGATGATGCAGGACGGCAAGGCGCTCCAGGCCGGCACGTCGCACTTCCTCGGCCAGAACTTCGCCCGGGCCCAGGAGATCAAGTTTGCGGGCCAGTCGGGCCAGGAGGAGTATTGCTGGACGACGTCGTGGGGCGTGTCGACGCGGCTGATCGGCGCCGTGATCATGACCCACTCCGACGACGACGGCCTCGTGCTCCCGCCCCGGATCGCCCCCACGCAGGTCGTGATCCTGCCGATCCACCGCACCGACGAGGAGCGGACGGCCGTCCTCGACGCCTGCCGCGCCCTCGAGCGCGAGCTTACCGCCACGACGTTCGCCCACGAGCCCGTGCGCGTGAGGATCGACGCCCGCGATCTGCGGGGCGGCGACAAGGTGTGGCAGCACGTGAAGCAGGGCGTGCCGCTGCGGGTGGAGATCGGCCCGCGCGACCTCGCCGCCGGCACGGCGAGCGTGACGCGTCGCGACCGCCCGCCGAAGGAGCGCACGAGCGTGCCGCTCGCGCAATTCGCGGCCGAGGCCCCGCGGCTCCTCGACGAGATCCAGCAGGGCCTCTTCGACAGGGCCCGCGCCTTCCGCGACGCCAGATCGGCACGGCTCTCGTCGCAGGCCGAGGTGCTCGACTTCTTCGCCGAGCCCGCGGGCAAGGGGGGCGGCGACAAGGGCGGCTTCGCCCACGTGCACGTGGCGGACGACCCGGCGGTGACGGCGGTGCTCGACCCGCTCAAGGTCACGGTGCGCTGCATCCCAATGGACGGTCCGGACGAGCCCGGCACCTGCATCGTCACAGGCCAGCCCGTGCCGCGCCGCAGCGTGCTGGCGCGGTCATACTAGGGCACGCTGCGGGACAGGCTTGAGCCTGTCTGGCCCGGCCCAACTCATGCGCGCCGGCTTCGGGCTCCCCGTATCCCGTCGCCGGACGCTCACTGCGCCCCTCCGTGGGCTTCGTTCGCTCGGAGTCACAGGCGCTGCGCCATCCATGGCTCCGCTGGTGACTCACGCCGGCTCCCGGAACACGGGGAGCCCGAAGCCTCCTCAACTGGAAACGGGGAG
>JBJSZP010000405.1:0-7269 GCA_046090365.1 Planctomycetia bacterium | reverse complement strand
CATGAACTTGAGCGAAGCGCAAAAGTGGGTCGGCAAGGAGAATTTCGACGACGTCGTGAGCGTCACGCGGCGCGACTTCCTCACCGGCACGGTGGCCGCCGGCATCGCCAGCGGTGCGGGGCTCGGCTCGATCTACTTCGGCTACGGCAAGAGCGTGGGCAGCCCGCTCCGCGTGGGCGTGGTCGGCACCGGCGACGAGGGGAGCGTGCTCATCGGGGCTCACAACCCCGAGTATCTCAATGTGGTCGCGATCGCCGACATCCGGCCCTACAACGTGTTTCGGGCGTTCCACGGCGACGTGTCGAGCCCGAGCGCCAACACCGCCCGCCCCGGGCTCATGGCGAAGTACAAGTGGGCGACCGAGGACGAGGCCCGCAAGAAGGTGAAGGTCTACGGGGCCTACGAGGAGTTGCTCGCCGACAAGAACGTCGAGGCCGTCGTCATCGCCCTCCCGCTCCACCTTCACGCCGAGGCGGCCATCAAGGCGATGCGGGCTGGCAAGCACGTGCTCACCGAAAAGCTCATGGGGCACAGCATCCACGAGTGCAAGGAGATGGGCCGGGTGTCGCGGGAGACCGGCAAGATCCTCGCCACGGGCCATCAGCGGCACTACAGCATCCTCTACGACAACGCCGTGCACACGATCGGCACGGCGAAGCTGCTCGGCGACCTGCATTCGATCCGGGCCCAGTGGCATCGCGGCAACCTGCCGGGCAACGACTCCTGGAAGCCGCCGATGCCCGACGACGAGTCGCTCGCGAAGAAGCTCGCCGGCTGGAAGAAGGATCTCGCGAGCGCCAAGCCGTCCGATATCGACGCCCTCACGAAACGGATCGCGCAGCTCGAGGCGCAGATCGCCGACACCGTGGTCGACGCGGCGAAATACGGCTACACCTCGATGACGCTCGCCGACGGCTCGACCCGCACACCGCTCCAGGAGCTGATCCGCTGGCGGCTCTGGAATCGCACGGGCGGCGGCCTGATGGCGGAGCTCGGCAGCCACCAGCTCGACGCCGCCGGGATCTTCGTGTCGGCGATGCACGGGCCGGGCAAGAAGGTGAAGCCGCTCACCGTGACGGCGGTAGGCAACCGCAGCATCTTTCCCGCCGACCGCGAGATCGACGACCACGTCTATTGCATGTACGAGTATCCCGCCCCGGGCTACGAGGAAGACCAGAACAAGAAGATCGTGGTCACCTACTCGTCGATCAACGGCAACGGGTTCGGCGACTACGGCGAGGTGGTGATGGGCACGAAGGGCACGCTCGTGCTGGAGCGCGAGCAGGAGGTGATGCTCTACAAGGGCGCGGCGAAGGACACCCGCGTGACCGTGGCCAAGGCCAAGGACGGCACCCCCACGCTCGACACGACGGAGAGCGGCGGGGGCGGCGGGGCCGTCGCCGGCAAGCCGGGCAGCGAGGGGGCCCCCCCGTCCCGCGGCTACACCGAGGAGATGGAGCACTGGGCCTGGTGCATCCGCAACCCTTCCCCGGAGAACCAGCCGCGCTGCAAGCCCGAGGTGGCGATCGCCGATGCCGTGATCGCGCTGGTCAGCAACATCGCCCTGGCAAACCCCGAAACGCAGGCCAGGATCACGTTCAAGCCCGAGTGGTTCGACATCGCAAGCGACGAGACGCCGGAGGGCGTGAAGCCCGACGTGGGCCGCGACCGCTACAAGGCGTGACCCCGTTTTTGCGGGAAAAAGGCCGGTTTGGGCGGCTTTCAGGCTGGACAGGTTTCACGAGCTGTGCATACTTGATCGGAAAGCCGTAAGGCTTCCCACCCGGTCCGCTGACGAATCTGGACGTCGGCGACAAATTCCACCGGTCGTGCTGCTGGCGGCGGCCCGACTGAACAGGAGTTCGTCGATGCAGCAGCGCGCAAAATCCTCGTCCCGGTCCCGTTTTTCGTGGTCTGCCTTGATGGCCGCGGCCGGGAGCTGGCTCCTCTCCATCGTCACCACCGCCGCGCTCGCCGCGATCGGGTGGTATGGCCATGCGACCCATTGGTCGTTCGGGCTTGCTGGGCACGAGGCTGGGCATCACGAAGCCCATCATGCGGCAGATGCCGCAGGCGAGTCACACGCTGCCAAGGCGCCTGCGGCAGAGCCGGTAGCCGGTGACGCCGTCCGCTTCAAGTCGCAGGAGGCTCTCGACCGGACCGGCATCGAGGTGGCGCCGGTCGAGACTCGGCCCATGGTGAGCGAGTTGGTGGTCAACGGAGTGGTCGCCTACGACGAACGCCGCATCGCCCAGCTCTCCACCCGCGTCCCTGGAAGCATCTGGCGGGTGGAGAGGCATCTGGGCGACCACGTGGAGCGGGGCGACGTGCTGCTCGTGATCGACAGCCAGGACGTGGGCCGGCTGAAGGCGGAATTTCTCAACGCCCTTGTCGTCTTCGAGTCGCGCCGCGAGCAACTCGCGATCCTCGAGGAGGTGAAGGGCGCGGTGATGGGCCGACAGTTGCGGGAGGCGAAGGCGGCCCTGCGGGAGGCCCGCAATCAGCTCGTGAACTCGGAGCAGGCCCTCGTGAACCTTGGTTTCGACATCTCGATCGCCCAGTTCGAGCCACTCGCTGACGACGCCCGCGCGGCACGGATCCGCACCCTGGGCCTGCCGCCCGGCTATCTGGACGACGCTCCCGGCGAACGCCTCACGTCGAACCTCCTCCCGCTCTACGCTCCTTTCGACGGCGTGGTGGTCGGGCGAGAGGCCGTCGTGGGCGAGGTGATCGAGGCGGCGAAGCCGATCTTTGAGGTGGCCGACGTCTCGACGATGCTGCTGTTGCTCAACGTGAGCAAGGAAGACGCCGACAAGGTGGCGATCGGTCAGCGGGTGCGGTTCCGGCCCGACGGGTCGACCGAGGAGTTCGCCAGCACGATCACCTGGATCAGCACCGAGGTCAACGAGGAGACGCGCACGCTGCAGGTCAGGGCGGAGGTGGGCAACGACGCCGGGAGCGCCGTGGCGGCGGCGGGCGGACTGCGGGCCAACACGTTCGGCAGTGGCCGGATCGAGATCGAGCGACGCGGCACCGCCGTGGTCGTGCCGAGGCAGAGCGTGCAGTGGGACGGCAGCCGGTGGGTCGTGTTCGTGCCGGCCGGAGAGGGCACGTTTGTGGCCCGGCCGGTGCAGCCCGGCGTGCAGGATGGCGAGTACGTGGAGATCGTCGACGCGGAAGGCGACGGCGATCCGCTGACGCACGTGGTCGCGGCGGGGAGCCACGTCCTCAAGAGCCAGATCCTGCTCGAGCGCATGGAGCGCGGGGAACTGTGATCGGCTTCCCGCCCGTAAGGCAGGCTTCAGCCTGTCATGCTCAACTCGCCCAAGCCGGCTCGGGGCTGCCCCGTGCCACCTCGCCGGACGTTCGCTGCGCCCATCCTGGGCTTCACTCACTCGGAGATGCCTGCGCTACGGCATCCTGCCTGCGCTGGTCATCTACGCCGGCTCAATGGCAGGGGCGGCCCCTCGCCTCCCCGAGGTCATGAAAGCGTAAACACGGATGCTTGAAGCCATCATCGCCTGGTCGCTGTCGCATCGGATCGCGGTTCTCGCCGGGGCCGCGATCACGTGCCTCGTCTGCTGGTTGGCCGTGAATGGCCTCGTGATCGATGCCTTTCCCGACACGACGCCCGTGCAGGTGCAGGTCAACACGGTGGCCCCCGGCATGGTGGCCGAGGAGATCGAGCGGCAGATCACGTTTCCGATCGAACTCGCGATGGGGGGCATGCCTGGGCTCGAGGGGCTCCGTAGCGCCAGCATGTTCGGGCTCTCCGTCGTGATCGTCACCTTTCGCGACGGCACCGACATCTACTTCGCTAGGCAGTTGATCAACGAGCGGCTCGGCACGGTGAGCGTGCCCCCGGGAGTGGAGAAGCCGGAGATGGGGCCCGTGTCGACCGGCCTTGGCGAGGTGTTTCACTACCTGCTCGTGCCGCGCGGGATGAGCCTCACCGACGTGAAGACGCTCCAGGAGTGGACGCTCAAGCCGGCCCTCCGGAGCGTGCCAGGCACGGCCGAAGTGAACGCCTGGGGAGGCCTCAACAAGCAGTACCAGATCCGTGTCGACCCCGCCCTGCTCCGGAAATACGACCTCTCGTTCGACCAGGTCGTGGAGGCGGTGCCGCGGAACAATTTCAACGTGGGGGGCGGCTCCATCGACCGCTCGGGCGACGCGGTGCTCGTCTACGGCGTGGGGCGGACCGTCGACATCGAGCAGATCCAGCGGATCGTGATCGCATCGAGCAACGGCGTGCCGATCCGCATCCGCGACGTGGGCGAGGTGGTGATCGGCCACGAGATCCGCAAGGGGGCCGTCACCTATGGCGGCGAGGGGGAGGTGGTGCTGGGCCTCGGCTTCATGCTCATGGGCGAGAACAGTTACGCCGTCACCACCCGGCTCCGCGACCGGTTCGAGAAGCTGCTCGACACGCTGCCGGAAGGCGTCGAGGCGAAGATCGTCTACGACCGCACGAAGCTCATCGACCGCGTGATCGCCACGGTGCGGCAAAACCTCCTCGAGGGCGCGTTTCTCGTGGTGGTGATCCTCTACATCATGCTCGGCAATCTCCGCGCCGGCCTCGTGGCGGCCACGGCGATCCCGCTCTCCATGATGTGCGGGTTCATCGGCATGTGGCAGGCGGGCATCGCGGCGAGCCTGCTCTCGCTCGGAGCGATCGATTTCGGGATCGTCGTCGATTCGTCCGTCGTCGTGATCGAAAGCATCCTCGAGAAGATCGGCCACAACCCCGGAGCCACCGGGGCCGCCCGGCTCAAACTCGTGCAGGAGGCGACGAATGCCGTGAAGAAGCCGGCCTGCTTCGGCCAGCTGATCATCATGATCGTCTACATTCCGATCCTCACGCTCGAGGGGGTCGAGGGGAAGATGTTCCGGCCGATGGCGCTCACGGTGGTGTTTATCCTCATCGGCTCACTGATCCTGTCGCTGACGGTGGTGCCGGTGCTCTCGAGCATCTTTCTGCCCCGGCGAATGGACTCCCACGACGTCCTGCTCGTGCGCGTGCTGCGGGCGATCTATCGGCCGCTCCTGCGCGGCTGCCTGGCCGCCCGCGGCACCCTCGCCCTCGCGGCCGTCGTGATCCTCGGCATCACGCTGCTGCGGGCGGCCTCGCTCGGCACGGAGTTCGTCCCCAAGCTCTCCGAGGGCGACATCGTGCTCGGCATCATCCGGGCGCCGGGCACGAGCCTCGAGGAATCCTGCCGGATGAACATGCGGATCGAGAAGACACTGCTCGAGGAGTTTCCGGCCGAGATCGCCCACGTCTGGAGCCGCACAGGCACGCCGGAGGTGGCGACCGACGCCGGTGCGATCGAGGCCACCGACATGTTCATCGCACTCAAGCCCCGCGACGAATGGAAGCGGGCCCGCACACAGGCCGCCCTCGTCGACGTGATGAGCAAGGTCGTCGATGGCATCCCCGGGCAGATCGTCTGGTTCACGCAGCCGATCGAGCAGCGGATCAACGAGATGGTGTCGGGCGTGCGTGCCGACATCGCCGTCAAGGTGTTCGGCAAGGACCTCGCGGAGATCACCCGGAAGGCGGAGGAGGTCGCGGCCGTGATCCACGACGTGCCGGGGGGCGTGGACGTGGCGGTGGAGCAGGTGTCCGGGCAGCCGATCCTCCGGGTCGCCGTGCGCCAGGACGACATCGCCCGCTACGGCATCTCGGCGCAGGCCGTGCTCGACATCATCGAGAGCGTGGGGGGCAAGTCGGTGGGCGAGATCGTGGAGGGGCAGCTGCGCTTCCCGATCGTCGTGCGGCTGCCCGATCTGTTGCGGGGCGGCCCGGAGGTGCTCGGCAGCATCGCGGTGCGCAGTCCCGCCGGCGAGACCGTGCCGCTCGAGCGGATCTGCGACATCCAGACGATCTCGGGACCGAAGTTCATCACCCGCGAGTGGAGCGAGCGGCGGGTGGTCGTGCAGTGCAACGTGCGGGGCCGTGACGTGGGCGGATTCGTCGCTGAGGCCCAGCGGGCGATCGCCGAACGCGTGGAACTGCCGCCGGGGCGATTCCGCCTAGAGTGGGGCGGCCAGTTCGAGAACATGCAGCGGGCCCAGAAGCGGCTCACGATCGTCGTGCCGCTCGCGCTCCTGCTGATCGTCGCCCTGCTCGACCTCACCTACCGCAACCTCGTGGACACGCTGCTCCTCTTCGTGAGCGTGCCCTTCGCGTGCGTCGGGGGCATCTGGGCCCTGACGCTGCGGGAGATGCCGCTGTCGATCTCGGCGGCGGTCGGCTTCATCACGCTCTCCGGCGTGTCGGTGCTCAACGGCATGGTGCTCGCGAGCGCCCTGCTGGAGCGGCTCGCGAAGGGCACCGCGCGCGACATCGCGATCGAGGAGACGTCGGCGGGGGCGATGCGCACGATCATCATGACGGCGCTCGTGGCGAGCCTCGGCTTCATCCCGATGGCCCTGTCGGAGGGCACGGGCGCGGAAGTCCAGCGGCCACTCGCCACGGTCGTGATCGGCGGCGTGATCACGAGCACGCTCTTCACGATGTTCATCCTGCCGGCGCTCTACCGCCTGATCCTCCGGATCACGCCCGTCCCGCTCGCCTCACGGCCCTGAGGACGTGCGGTGATCGTCGTGTTCCCGGACGCCCGCTCCAGGATGAACGACAGGCCTGCCGACGGAGAGGCGTTCCCGGCGCGGTCCACCTGCCGCACGAGCACGTGATTCCGGCCCCCGACCGGCCGCACGCGGGTGGCCCACGTGGCGCCGCCGTCGGTCGAGTAGGTCACGCGGGCAGCCGGCTCCGTGCCGAGGACCGTGAGGCGCCCGTCCCGCGTGATGCGATCGCTCGGGCTCGGCCCCGTGTCAGACGTGAGCCGCACCGTCGGCATGAGCGCGATCGTGTCGAGCACGAACCGCAGCGCCGGGGACGGCCGCGACGGCGTGCCGGCAAAGTCGATCTGCCGCACCCGCACCACGTTGACACCCTCCCGTGGCGCGAACGCGGCAGCCCACCGGCGGCCGCCGTCGGTGGAGTACTCGAGGGTGGCATCCGGGAGTCGGCCGACCGCCGTGATCCGACCGTCGGTCGTGATCCGATCAGTCGCGCTCCGGCCGGTGTCGTCGGCGAGCACGGCACGCACCGGGGGAGGAGGCGCCATGTCGAGGACGAAGGTGAAGGTCGTCGCCGCCGACGCATTGCCCGCCGCGTCGATCTGCCGGACGAGGACGGCGTTGAACCCCTCGCGGGGCACGAAGCGGCCGTGCCAGGTTCGCCCGCCATCCCGTGAATAC
>JBJSZP010000404.1:0-3024 GCA_046090365.1 Planctomycetia bacterium | reverse complement strand
CACGAGATCTGTCCCGTCGACGGCACGGTCGTGGCCGGCCGCGGCTCGATGGACGAGAGTTATCTGACCGGGGAGCCGTATCGGATGGCGAAGGCGCCGGGCTCGGCCGTGCTCTCGGGTGCCATCAATGGCCAGGCCGCGCTCGAGGTGCGCACCGAACGGGTCGCGGGCGACAGTCGCTACGCCAAGATCATGGAGGTGTTGAAGACGAGCGAGGAGCGGCGGCCGCCCCTGCGCCGGCTGGCCGATACGCTCGGCGCGTTCTACACGCCGCTGGCGGTGGCGATCGCACTGGCGGCCTGGTGGGCGAGCGGCGAGGCCACGAGGTTCTTGGCGGTGCTCGTCGTGGCCACGCCATGCCCGCTCCTGATCGCGATCCCCGTGGCGATCATCGGTGCGGTGTCGCTCGCGGCGAAGCGCGGGATCGTGATTCGCGACCCGTCGATTCTCGAGCGGCTCGACACCTGCCGGACCGCGATCTTCGACAAGACCGGCACGCTCACCTACGGCACGCCGAAGCTCACGGAGGTGGCGACGTTCGACGCCTGGCACGACGCCGATCTGCTCGCGGTCGCGGCGAGCCTCGAGACCTATTCCAAGCATCCGCTGGCTTCCGCGGTGGTGGAGGCGGCCGCGGACCGTGCCGTGCGGCTGCTCGAAGTGGAGGAACTTGCCGAGAAGCCCGGCCAGGGGCTCTCCGGCCGCGTGAAGCGGCTCAATGGGTCTGACGAGACGCACTCCGTCGTGATCACGAGCCGGCAGAAGCTGCCGGGCATCGATCCCGCGGGACCTGAAAAACTGCCGCCGCCGGCAGGTGGGCTCGAATGCATCGTCGTGATTGATGGCACGACGGCGGGCATGCTGCGGTTTCGCGACACACCGCGGGCCGACGGCGCCACGTTCGTGGGCCACCTGCAGCCGGCGCACGCCCTCGGCCGCGTGATGCTCGTGTCGGGCGACCGCGAGACGGAGGTCCGCTGGCTCGCCGATCTCGTGGGCATCAAGGAGGTGCACGCCGGCATCCAGCCCGAGGGCAAACTCGCGATCGTGGAGCAGGCGACGAAGGAGGCGCCCACGCTGTTCGTCGGCGACGGCATCAACGACGCCCCCGCCCTCGCGGCAGCCACCGTGGGCGTGGCGATGGGGACCGCCAGCGACGTGACGAGCGAGGCGGCCGGCGCGGTGGTGATGGATTCGGCGCTCGAACGCGTCGATGAACTGCTCCACATCGGCCGGCGGATGCGGTCGATCGCGCTGCAGAGCGCCGTCGGCGGGATGGCGGCGAGCGTCGCCGGGATGGCGTTCGCCGCGGCCGGATTCCTGCCGCCGGCGGCCGGAGCACTCCTCCAGGAGGCGATCGACGTCGTGGCGGTCGTGAACGCACTGCGGATGACGTGGCACACCGGGCCGCTTTCCGACTACGGCGGCTGAGCGGCGGCGCGGGCGGCTGCCAAGCCTCGTCCGGCTACGCCGACGTCGTCCGTCCGCCACCGAGCGCCACGCGAGCCACGGTGCCGCCCACCCAGAGCATGGCGACCGCCGCCACGGCCACGGCCGCCTCCACCTGCCGGCTGCGGCGCCGCCCGGTGGCACACCAGGTGGCGAAGTGCTCGCAGTTGGCGGCCACGGGGCAGTAGCCGTCGCAGCCGACGGCCTCGAGCGCCCGCGCGGCGATCTCCTCCGGCGGATGGGTGGGCGGCGGATCGTTGACGACCACGACGGGCTTCCCGTCGGCAAACTCCTCGAACGACGTGCGCACCACCCTGCCGCCGCCGAACGGCTTGCGAAAATCGTCGGGCCGGGCGTGCACGACGGTGCCATCGCCCAGGTCGATGCCGAGGTGACGGTAGGCGACGAGGCCGCCGGCGAACGTCCGCTCCACCCCGATCCGATCACCCCGTGCCATGTGCGAGAGAGCCTCCAGTGTGTCCAAAATGATAGGTACGCACCGGCCCGGGCACCTGTTCGGACGCATGCCGCCCGCGGGCAATTGTGAGAATTCGATGCGGGCCGGGCTGCCGCTTGTTGCGGGCCATCCTGCCGCCGAGGTTCAGGCCTTTCGCAGGACGCAGGACGCAGGGCGCGGCATGGAATTCTTCGAGGCGGTCGGTTCGCTCGGCGCCGGGCAGGTGATCCTGCTCCTCGTGGCCCTGTTGATCGCCTTCGGCTTCGAGGTGATCAACGGGTTTCACGACACGGCCAACGCCGTGGCGACGGTGATCTACACGAAGTCGATGAAGCCTACGCCAGCGGTCGTGTGGTCGGGCATCTGGAACTTCATCGGCGTGCACGCCGGCGGGATCGGCGTCGCCTTCAGCATCGTCCACCTGCTCCCCGTCGACCTGCTCGTGAACATCAAGACGGGCCGCGGCCTGGCGATGGTGCTCTCGCTGCTCGGCGCCGCGATCATCTGGAACTTCGCCACCTGGTATCGCGGGCTGCCCGCCTCCAGTTCGCACTCGCTCATTGGCTCGATCATGGGCGTCGGCATGATGAACGCGTGGCTCGAGCAGGGCTCGATCTTCCAGGGGATCAACTGGCACAAGGCCGCCGAAGTGGGCACGGCGCTCCTGCTTTCCCCCGTGATCGGCTTCGGCCTCGCCGCAGTGCTCCTGGTCGCGGCCAAGAAACTGATCCCGGCCCGGGAGCTCTACGAGCCGCCCCACGGCGACCGGCCGCCGCCGTGGTGGATCCGCGCCCTGCTCATCGGCACCTGCACCGGCGTGAGCTTCGCCCACGGCTCGAACGACGGCCAGAAGGGGATGGGCCTGATCATGCTCGTGCTCATCGGCATCGTGCCGGCCGCCTACGCCCTCGACATGCACGCCTCGTCGGACAAGATCGCGGCCACGGTCGAGGCGGCCCGGGGCCTCGAGCGGGAGCTGTCCGACCCGGCCCTGGCCGCGATGATGCCGGCCCTCAAGGATCAGCACCTGGCCACCGCACGGGTGGAGCAGATGAGCCGTGGCGCGGCGGTGGCCGCGGCGGAAGTGCTCGAGTCGTCGGCCGTGGAGGACCAGCTCG
>JBJSZP010000403.1:0-1304 GCA_046090365.1 Planctomycetia bacterium | reverse complement strand
ACTCCTCGGGGGGCTGATACGCTTGGCACGCATGCAGAGCGACGGCTCGACGGGCGCCAGCGGCGACGGGGATCTCTCCGGACGGAGGCTCGGAGGATACAGGCTCCTGCGCCGGCTGGGAAGCGGCGCGATGGCCGACGTCTACCTCGCCGAGCAGGAGTCGCTCGCGCGGCAGGTGGCCGTGAAAGTGCTCCGGCCCGCGGCGGTGCGGCAGGCCACGGCCGTGCAACGCTTCGAGCAGGAGGCCCGGGCCGCCGCCGGGCTCGTGCATGGCAACATCGTGCAGATCCACGAGGTGGCCTGCGTCGACGGCCTGCACTTTCTCGCCGAGGAATACGTCGCCGGCCCCACGCTCAAGGCCTGGCTCGCGGCGCGCGGGCCACTCGATGCGCGGCAGGCCGTGGCCGTGCTCGGGCAGGTGGGCTCGGCGCTTGTGCGGGCGGCGGAGCAGGGCGTTGTGCACCGCGACATCAAGCCGGAGAACCTGCTCGTGGCGCCATCGGGCGACGTGAAGGTGGCCGACTTCGGCCTGGCCCGCGTGCTCGCCGGCCCCGAGGGCGTCGAGCTCACGCAGGAAGGGATGACGCTCGGCACGCCGCTCTACATGAGCCCGGAGCAGGCGGAGGGCAGGGGAGTGGATGCGCGGAGCGACCTCTACTCGCTCGGAGCCACCGTGTATCACCTGCTCGCCGGCCGGCCTCCCTTCGACGGCCCGACGCCGCTCGCCGTGGCGATGGCCCACATCCGCGACCCGCTCACGTCGATCGCGACGCTCCGGCCCGACCTCCCGGCCGGCCTCTGCCGGATCGTCGACACGCTGCTCGCGAAAGAGCCTGGCCAGCGGTTCGCAAGCCCGGTCGACCTGCTGCACGCCGTCGCAGAGATCGAGCCAGCGGTCGCCGCTGGCCCGCGGCATCTGCCATCGGCGCTCGCCTGGAGCGATCCGGCCGAATGGGCGGGCGTGGAGCCTGGGCGGCCGGCAGGGCGATCGGCGCCGGGCGCGGCACCGCGCACGCGGTCACTCGAGATGCGTGAAGCGACGATGCGGCTCCAGTCGGCACTCGAGAGGGAGGCTGCCGAGCGGGAGGCGACCCGGAGGATGTGGATCGCGACGGGCGTGGCGGCGCTTGCGGCGATGGCAGCGGGCTTCGCGATCGGACGGCTGCGGGGCCGCCGCTCGGCGTTTCCCCGGCCACAACGGTGAGCCGGGCATCCCTTCGGCCTGCGCCTCGGGCTTTATGGGCTCTCCCCAAAAAGCCCGGAGCGGAAGCGACGGGGTCTGGCACGGCGGCAATCTTTCAACG
>JBJSZP010000402.1:0-867 GCA_046090365.1 Planctomycetia bacterium | reverse complement strand
ACGGCCGCGTCGATCACGCCGCCGGCCGCGTCGGTCGGGCCGTCTTCGCCGTCGGTGCCCACGCTTGCGACGAGGAGGCCTGCCGGCCAGTCGCCCGCCTGCGCTCGCACCTCCGCGAGCGCGGCGACCACCGTCTGCTGGTTGCGGCCGCCGAGGCCGTGGTCCGCCGGCACGCGCACCGTCGCCTCGCCGCCGGCGATCACCGCCCGGGGCCGCCCGTCGCGTGCGGCCGTGAGCCGCTCGAGGCCGCGGAGCGCGAGCCGGCGGCCCTCAGCCTCGGCCGGCTCGCCGTCGACGGCCGCATCGATCGCCACCTCGTAGCCCAGGTCCCATGCGGCCGCCGCCGCAGCGTCGACAGCCGTCGCGTTGCTCCCCACGATCATCTGCTCCACGCGGCAGCCGCGGGGCGTCGTCCATGCGCCCCCCACGGCCGCGGCGTCGTGACACGGGCCCGAGGCGATCACGGCGAGGTCGCCGGAGATCACGTCGGAGAGCACAAGCGCGATGAGCCGCCCCGCGCCGCACGCCCGCGCGAGCCCGCCCCCCTTCACGAGGCTCATCTCGCGGCGGGCCGCATTGAGCGTGGCGATGTCGGCCCCGGCCTCCGAGAGCCGCCTTGTGACCGCGATCTTCTCCTCGAGCGAGATGCCCGCGCGCGGCGCGGCGAGGAGGGCCGACCCGCCGCCTGTGATCACCGCGAGCACAAGGTCACGCGGGCCCGCTTCGGCGACGAGGCCGAGCATCTCGCGGGTCGCGGCGACGACCTCGGGCGTGGGCAGGTTCACCCCCAGAGGACGCGTCTCGCGGACCTCGATCCGCCCCAGGCTCCGGCCGGAGCCGGCCGGCACGCTCACGAGGCCCGCCACG
>JBJSZP010000401.1:0-5318 GCA_046090365.1 Planctomycetia bacterium | reverse complement strand
GCGCGAGAACGAGGAGGATCTCTACGCCGGCATCGAGCACCGCCAGACCAACGAGGTGGTGCAGTGCCTCAAGATCATCAGCCGGCCCGGCTGCGAGAAGATCGTGCGCTATGCGTTCGAATACGCCCGGGCCCACGGCCGCAAGAAGGTGACCTGCTTCACGAAGGACAACATCATGAAGCTCACCGATGGCCTGTTCCACAAGGTGTTCGACGAGATCGGCGCCGAGTATGCCGACCTCGAGAAGGAGCACTGGATCGTCGACATCGGGGCGGCGAAGCTCGCCGACAACCCCGGCCAGTTCGACGTGATCGTGATGCCGAACCTCTACGGCGACATCCTCTCCGACGTGGCGGCCGAGATCGCCGGGTCGGTCGGCCTCGCCGGCTCGGCCAACATCGGCGAGCACTGCGCGATGTTCGAGGCGATCCACGGCTCGGCCCCGCGCCGGGCCGGGCAGAACCTCGCCAACCCGTCGGGCCTGCTGCTCGGCGGCGTGCAGATGCTCGTGCATGTGGGCCAGTCGGACGTGGCCGAGCGGGTGCACAACGCGTGGCTGAAGACGATCGAGGACGGCGTCCACACCTACGACATCTTCGAGGAGGGCGTGTCGAAGCAGAAGGTGGGCACGCGGGAGTTCGCCGAGGCGGTGATCGCCCGGGTGGGCCAGCGGCCCTCCACGCTCCGGGCCGCCGAGTATGCGGAGCGGCCGAAGATGAAGCTGCCCACGTGGAAGCGCACGCCCGGCCCCAAGAAGGAGACCGTCGGGATCGACGTGTTCGTCGACGCGCCGGGCGTCGCGGCCGACGCCCTCGCAGCCACGATGAAGAAGGAGGCCGGCAGCGGCCTCACGCTCGCCATGATCACCAACCGCGGCGTGAAGGTGTGGCCGGGCGGCCTGCCCGAGACCTTCTGCACCGACCACTGGCGCTGCCGGTTCATGGCGGAGCAGGGGAAGCCGCTGTCGCACGCCGCGATCGCCGAGCTGCTCGGCCGCCTCGCGAAGGCGGGGGTCGACTTCATCAAGACCGAGCAGCTGTGCACGTTCAACGGCGAGGCCGGCTACTCGCTCGGCCAGGGTCAGTGAGCCGCGGGCATGCCACCCCTCCGCCCCGACACGACCGACGCAGCGGCGCGTGAGGCGACGATGCGGGCCCTCGCCGCGGAGGCCTTCGGCACCTTCGCCCTGGTGTTCGCAGGGACCGGCGCGATCGTCGTCAACGACGTGAGCGGCGGGGCGGTCACCCACGTCGGGATCGCCCTCACGTTCGGGCTCGTCGTGCTGGCCCTGATCCACACGCTCGGCGACGTGTCGGGCTGCCATCTCAATCCCGCCGTCACGGTCGGCTTCTTCGCCGCCCGCCGGTTCGCGGGCCGGCTGGTCGCACCCTACGTCGTCGCGCAGTGCGCCGGCGCCATCCTCGCGAGCACGACGCTCCGGCTGATGTTTCCCACGAGCTCCACGCTGGGGGCGACGGAGCCGGCGGGCGGGGCGCTGCAGTCGTTCGTGATGGAGTTTCTGCTCACGCTGATCCTGATGGTGGTGATCCTCGGCGTGTCGAGCGGCGGCAAGGAGAAGGGCGGCCTGGCGGCCGTGGCGATCGGCGCGGTGATCGGGCTCGAGGCGATGTTTGCCGGCCCGGTCAGCGGCGCGTCGATGAATCCCGCCCGCTCGTTGGCACCGGCGCTCGTGTCGCTGCAGCTCGGCAGCCTGTGGCTGTATCTCCTCGCCCCGCTGGCCGGCGCCGTCGCGAGCGTGGGCGTGTGCCGCTGCGTGCAGCCCGCGGGATGCTGCGGCCGCACCGCCGAGGGGGCGTGCCCATGACGTCTGGCATGTCCCCGGCTTCCGTGAAGCGGGTGCTGTTCGTGTGCGTCGAAAACTCGAACCGCAGCCAGATGGCCGAGGCCTTCGCGAGGATGCACGGCGCCGGCCGCGTGGAGGCCGCAAGCGCGGGCTCGAAGCCCTCTGGGCGTGTGAATCCCAAGGCCATCGCGGCCATGCGCGACCGCGGCTATGACCTGGCCACCCACGCCTCGAAGGGCCTCGACGCGTTCAACGGGCGGCACGTGGATGTCGCCGTCACGATGGGATGCGGCGACGAGTGCCCGCTCGTGCACGCCGGCCGGCGGGTGGACTGGCAGATCCCCGATCCGCGCGACATGCCTCCCGAGCAGTTCGCGGGCGTCCGCGATCTCATCGAGCGCAAGGTGCTCGACCTGCTCGCCACCCTCTGACGCCGAGAGCCGGCCTCTGGGGCGGCAAAATCGACCTGGCCAACCAAAGTTGACTTCATTACAATGTCGATAGATACGAGGTGAATCCAGCAGGCGGACGGTTCGGCGTGAATCGCTGAATTGGCGGGGTTTGCAGCGTGCTTACGCGTTTTCGTTTCTACCGACACCGGCGTTTGCTGCCATTCGCGGCAGTGTACGCACTCGTGTTCATCAACGGGGCGACTCTCGTCCCGTTCGTTCCTCCCCCGTCGGTCGATTCGCTGGCTTCGACTCCGGACGAGCCCGCGACCCCAGCCCAGGCGGACGCCTGGCGGTGGTCGCAGTACGAGCGCGGCCAAGGGCATGAGCAGGGGCCGGTGGTCAGCGCCGGCCCGCCGCCGCTCGTCAAGAATCTGCGCCGGGCGCCTCTCGACGGGCATGTGGGATGCACCGCGCACCGGCCAGTCGCCCGGCGCGTCGATTCACCGGGGCCGAGCCAGGAATTCATGCATCGTGCCGAGGCCGCCAATGCGGCCGACCTGAGCCGTCTCTGCCGGCTGCTCCTCTGATTCAGCGTGTCCGCACGGCCATACCGCGTCGCCTCCGACGTCGGATGGCCTCCTTGCAGTTGCACCAGCCGCGCGGATGGTCCGCGCTCGCTGGCCTCTGGATACGCCATTCACACACACGGGGCTTCGACCCCGAAGGAGTTTTGCCATGAATCGTCGCATGATGGTTGTCGTTTCGTTCGCTGCCGCCATCACCGCGGTGGGGTCTGCGCTCGATGGGTTCGCTGCCGGGCCGGGGATCATCCGGTCGCGGACCAGATCTTCGACACAGGCACCCACCCGCGTGTATCGCAGCTACTCGGTGAGCCCGGGAAGCGACGTGGTGCCACAGGGCACGCCCGTCGTGGAGAGTGAAGCGATCGTGGATCAGCCGATGCGCGAACCTGCCGCGTCGTCGCGCCCCTCGCGATCGAAGCCCTCCTACATGCGGGCCGACTCGAAGGCGCGAGGCCGCTTCGGCCAGTAGGTCTCGAAGGCCTGGAGCCTGACGATGGCGCCCCGTGCGCACCGGTGGTTCACGCGTTGAGCGTGGTGCTTTGGCGGACGTGTCGCGGCCGGATGACGTTGGTCGCGAGCCCAAGCCGCTCGAGCAGGAGGATTACGCCGTAGGTGGCGTCGAACTCCCACCACCGGTGCTGCACGCTGGCGCTGGCGGGGTCGTGGTGGTGGTTGTTGTGCCAGCCTTCCCCCATGGCCACGAGGGCCACGAACCAGTTGTTGCGGCTGTCCTCGTCGGTCTCGTAGGTGCGGTAGCCGAAGAGGTGCGTGAGGGAGTTCACGCTCCACGTGATGTGCCAGACCACGACGGTGCGGACGTACACACCCCATACGAGCCAGCTTGCCGCCAGCTGCACGCCGTGCGACCAGTCCCCGCCAGCCCAGCGGCCCACGAGCAGCCCGGCGGTGGCAAACACCGCTGCATGGGTCAGGTAGATCACGACCACCATCCACGGATGCCGCTCGAGATAACGGTAGTAGGGGTCGGCGATGATGTCGCGGGCGTACTTCTCGAGGAACGCCCATGACCGCCGGTGCGGCACCCGCTCGAACAGCCAGCCACAGTGGGCCCACACGACGCCGTCGCGCGGCGAATGGGGATCGGGCTCGGCATCGGAGTGCTGGTGGTGGAGACGGTGATTGGCCACCCAGCGCGTCGGCGTGTCTTCGAGCGAGCAGACTGCGATCGTCGCCAGCGTCCGCTCGAGCCAGCACGGCACCTCGATGCTGCGATGCGCGAGCAGCCGGTGGTAGCAGAGGTTGATCCCCAGCGTGCCGAACACCGTCGTGCCGACAAGCGCGAGCACGACGCCCGACCAGCTGAAGCACCACGGCACGAAGGCCAGGCAGGCGAGGAGGTGCACCGCCGCGATCGGCACGAGGTATTCCCAATGCACACCGGGCGCGGATGCGGTGCGCGAGCGAGCGAGCGTGGTCACGAGGGGGGCCGCCAGAGGAACTCACCGGTCAGGGTCGCGATGCGCGAGGGAATCGAGTATGCCCGTTTTCGAGCGGACGCGCCCGGGAATCCGATGCACGGCCACGATTTCGCCCCGCCATGCTGACGGTCGTTCCGTTCAGGCAAGACGTGCGGCCCCTAATTTCAGGGAGTGCGGGCCTGTGGCGATGCCGTGCCTCGCCCCGCCGCCGTTGCTCGATGAAGCACGAGCCGTGACAGAAGCATGGTAGGGAGGACTACGATCGCGTCCGTCCGCACGGTGCTTTGGGCAACCAGACGCCGTCGGAGTTCGCGCGGCCGGTAGTTGGGCATGCCCAGCTACCGGCCCTGCAGGGCTAATAACCCGGCTGGTACCAAGTTGGGGGCGGCGTCAACCGCCCAGGATTCTCGCTCCCGAAGTGGCCTCGTTTAAGGGGGGCAGGTCATTGCATCTCCGCAGGCGTCCGCGCTGGAAAGCATCGCGCCGCAAGAAACGACGGAACCCGCGGCCACCGCTCGGGTTACCGCGGGTTCCTCGGGAATCACGCCGGAATCGGTTTCCGGCCTAGTGGGCAGCACAGGATTCGAACCTGTGACCTCTACGGTGTGAACGTAGCGCTCTAACCAACTGAGCTAGCTGCCCGACGACGTGCCGCAGGCGATCCAAAATGGGGCGCCCACGAGACGAAAACTGCTCTGTGGAACGATCCTACACCCCCATGCACGACCCGCAAAGTACCCATCCCCGCCCCTGCGGCAGAAACGCTCGGAAGCTCCCCACGGTGTACCACCGACCCGCCACGACCAACGCCGCAGCACGGCTGTCCTCCCGACGGGTGCCCGTCAGCCGCTCGTCGCGCCCAACATGGCGTCGCCGTTCGGCTGGCCGATCATGACCGACCGTATCGGCAGCCAGACCCAGACCCGCGTGCCACGTCCCGCCACGGAGGTGATCCGCAGTTCGCCACCCGCCAGCCGGGCACGCTCCCGCATTCCCAGAAGGCCGAAGCCACGCACTGCCTCGACCTGGAAACCTTTTCCCTCGTCGATGATCTCGACGACCAGGCCTGCCGGGCTGCCCGCCAGCGTGACCGTGGCGG
>JBJSZP010000400.1:0-2395 GCA_046090365.1 Planctomycetia bacterium | reverse complement strand
GGCGGCGTCAGCCCGGCGACCGCATCCGACCCGAGCCGCGCGGCGACCTCGGCCGCCGTCAGCGCGTGCCACGCCAAGGGAGCACGTGCCTGCGGCTCACGTTCGTCGGGAACACCGGCTGAATGTGCCATGATCGCCTCGGCAGGCCAGCAGGGAGGCGGCCGCCAAGCCGATTATTCGCGGGCGGGCGGCTAGGCGACGCGTACCGACGAGTCTCATCGCTGCCGCTCCGGGCTTTATGGGCCTGACGGTTCGAAGCTCAGCTTTCCGAGTCGTTGCTGCTGCCGGTCAGATAGCTGCTGTAGTAGAGGAGCGTGAGGATGCTCTGGAGCGTGGCGGCCACGTAGGTCCAGGCCGCGGCATTGAGCACCTTGTTCACGGCCGGCATCTCCGCCGGTGGCACAATGCCCAGGTTCACAAGCTGCGCCTTCGCCCGGTTGCTCGCGTCGATCTCCACCGGCAGGTTTACGAGTTGGAAGAAGACCGTGCCGGCGAAGAGGGCGATCCCCAGCCAGGCCATCGGTGCGCTCCGCATCATGAGTCCGAGCACGAACATCGTCATCCCAAAGCCGCTGCCGATATTCGCCACATTCACGGCGATGTTCCGCACCTTCATGAGCGAGAAACTCTGCGCATCCTGCAGCGCATGCCCTGCCTCGTGGGCCGCGATACCGACGGCGGCGAGCGATCGGCTGCCGTAGACCGCCTCGGAGAGCCTGAGCACCTTCTTCTGCGGGTCGTAGTGGTCGTTGAGCATGCCCGGGATCGCCTCGATCTCGACGTCGGTCGCGCCGGCCGAATCAAGGATGTGGCGGGCGGCCGCTCCACCCGTCAGCGGGGCCGGTTCGTGCGAAGCGGCAGCAAATGACGATTTCACACGCCACTGGGCCCACAGGGCCAAGAGGAGGGCCGGGCCGACGGCGAGCATGTACATGGGATCGAAGAAAATCGGCATGGAAGGGGCGTGGCTCCGATGGAAGTCTCGGCCTGACAGAGGCGACATCACCTCGGCTCGCGGTGGCCCGAGACGAAAGTATTCTAGTCGTACGCAGTCATGAGATACACCGTTCGCCACCATTGCCACATCACCGCCCGCCTGGCCGCCGTCTGCGTTCTCGCGGCTGGGTGCAGCCGGATTCCGCCACCTCCCGCCGCCCCTGCCGCAACCGCTCATCCTTCCACGCCGTCCCTGTGCTCCCGCATCGAGGCCGCCGTCGCTCATGCCCGCGACGCCCGCCGGCTCGACGCCTCGGTACACGGCGCCTGGCAGGTGGTGCACGGCATTCTCGCATTTGGCCCCGAGTTTCCCCTCGCCCACGACGGCGAGGTGGGGCCGGCGCTCGACTACCTGCTCGGGGGCGGCCCGCTCACGGGCTGGCAGCTGCGGCCGGGAGAGCGGGGCGTCGGCGCCGTGATCGAGGAAGGGAGCACGACTGGGCAGGGGCACACCGATCAGTGGCTCGGCTATCTCTCACAGTGTGGCCTCGGTGGCATCCCGCTCGATACGAAGCTCGTCGTCGGTGGCCGCGACCACACACTCGCCGATCTGCTCGAACAGGCGAAGTTCGACCTGCGGCCCGGGCAGGAGGCCACCTGGACGCTGATGGCCCTCGCGGCCTACCTGCCGCCCGACGCGGCGTGGAAGGCTTCCGACGACACGGCTTGGACAGTTGAGAAGGTCGTGCGCATGGAGGCCGACGCCGACCTCTCGACAAGCGCCTGCGGCGGTGCCCATCGCCTCGCGGGGCTCGCGCTGGCGCTCGCCGCCCACCGCGCCGCCCATGCGGATCCCGACGCCCCGCTCAGCGGCGGCTGGGCCACGGCGGCCGATCGGCTCGCCGACGCGATCGACCGTGCCCGCCGGTTCCAGCAGCCCGACGGCAGCTTCTCCACGCACTTCTTCGACCGCCCGGGCACGTCGCCCGACGTGTTCGCTCGACTCGCCGCCACCGGTCACATTTTCGAGGTGCTCGTGCTCGCCCTCGACGACGGCGACCTCGCCGCCCCCTGGGTGACGCGGGCCGCCGAGCGGCTCGTGACGCTCCTCGAGCAGACCCGCGACGTCGACGTCGAATGCGGCGCCCTGTACCATGCCGTCCACGGTCTGGCACTCTACAACCGGCGGGTGTGCCCCCGGCCCACTCTCGCATCCACCCGCTGAGCCACCGTGCACGGCCTGATCTTCTTCTCCATCCAGAAGTTCGCCGAATCGGCGGCGCACGGTGACCGGGGCGGGTTCACCGTCCGTTCGAGCGTCGCGACGAGCGCGGCCCGCTACCTGCCATCGGGCGTCTACCCCGATGCCGAGGCGGTGGAGCTCCTCCAGTCAATCGCCGACTCCTCAGGGCATCCGCTCCGCGAGGTCCTCGAGCGATTCGGGCGGTTCCTGGCCCCC
>JBJSZP010000399.1:0-14439 GCA_046090365.1 Planctomycetia bacterium | reverse complement strand
CACTACGCCCGGCAGGACTCGAACCTGCAACCCTCGGTTCCGAAGACCGATGCTCTATCCAATTGAGCTACGGGCGCGTGCGTCCGATCGTAGCGGTTGGGCGGGGGGCGGGCGACCAGGACGTTTGACCGCCGGGCGAATATGGGGGATTATCGAGATTGTCATGGCCTACGTCACGCTCAGAGTGCTGCATGGAGCCGATCGCGGGCGGACGTTCGACCATCTGCCGACGCCCGTCACCATCGGCCGCGAGGAGGGGAACTCGATCCAGCTCAACGACGAGCGGATCAGCCGCTACCACCTCAAGCTCCAGGAAGACAACGACAAGATCGTGCTCACCGACCTCGAGAGCACCAACGGCACGAAGGTCAACGGCGAGGACATCCAGGTGCGGATCCTCCGCGACGGCGACCTGATCTCCGTGGGCCGCTCGCTGCTGCTCGTCGGCTCGCACAGCGATATCGACCGCCGGATCGCCGAGATCGTGGGCAAGCTCCCCGGCCACGCCGAGGCCCGGGCCCGCGAGATGGGCGAGCGGCTCGAGCGGATCGCGACCCACGACTCCGACGTGATCGAAGACGTTTCGGAGGTGCGCACGCCGCTCCTGCCGGGCGGCCTGCCGCCGCTCCCCGGCCGGCTCTCGCCCGCCCAGTCGGCGGAGGTGACGGAACTGCTCGATTATATCCAGGGAGTCCTCCGCGAGGCGACCGAGGGGGCGGTGATGCGGCCGGGCAACGAGACCGTGGACATCGACTTCGCCCACTGGCAGGCGCTTCTCGACCTCCAGGCCCGCCTCGCCGAGATGCTCCGCCAGATCGGCCAGACCTAGACCGCCGCCATGCACCCCGAGCGGATCGTCGTCTTCCTGCCCTGCCATTCGCTCGACGATTTTCCCACATGGCTCGAAGAGCACGAGGCCGACAGCCTGCTCGCGGCCTGGACGGCCGCCTGGCACCCGGCCCTGATCGCGGCGGTCGGAGCGGCACCCGGCTGGACGAGCGTCGAGTCGCCGCCCGTCGACCCGGCGTCCCTGCTCGGCATCGTGCCTTCGGCCTGCGACGACCGCTTCACCGCGCTCGTCGATATGGCGGGCCTCGTCGGCTCCCGCATCGTGCGGCAGGTGGAGGGCCGCGAGCCGATCGTGGCAGCGGCCCGCGCCGCCCTGGCGGAGGGCGGACCGCCGACCGCAGCCGACGTGCCGCTCGCCGCCGACTTCCACGCCCTCGGCCTGGCCCGGCTGCTCGCCGAACTGCTCGCCCGGCGGATGCGCTCGTCGACCGACATCGTGACGGCCGACTTCAACGCGGCGGTCGTGGCCGCGGCCCGGGCCGCCGTCGCGGGCGACGAGCCCGCCGCCCGCGAGAAACTCCGCGAATGCTTCGCGGCGCTCGAGGCCACGCGGTCGCAATACTATCCCGTCGACGTGTGGCTGCTCGACCTCGTGCTCGTGGCCGAGTCGACGCTCGGCCGCCGCCTCGCCGGCGAGCTCGACGCACCCACGCCGCTCGGGCTCGTCGTCACCGGCCGGCTCCTGGAGCAGCTTGATCGCGAGGACCCGGCGCTCCTCGCCCGGCTGCGCGACCGCGTGGCGGCTGGCCTGGTGGAGGTGGTGGGCGGCCGCGACGACGCCACGCCAGTCGACTTTCAAATCCTCGAGACGCTCGCCGCCTCGCTCGACCGCGGGCAGGCGATCTGCCGCGACCTCCTCGGCACCGCACCCGTCACGTTCGGGCAGTGCTCGGGCGGATCGTCGGCGTTTCTCCCACGGCTGCTCGTCGAGCGCGGCTACCGCGGCGCGATCTGGAACCTGTTCGACGGCACCCCGCTGCCCGATCCGCACTCCAGCAGGATCCGCTGGCAGGGGAGCGACGGCGCGTGCATCGAGGCCGTGGCCCGCCCGCCGCTCGACGCCCGCGCCGCCGGCACGATCCTCCAGCTCGCGGAGAAGATCGGCGACGCGATGGACCACGACCACACCTGCGTCGTGCCCTTCGCCCACTACGCCGGCACCGCGAGCCCCTGGTTTGCCGACCTGCGCCGGATCGGCTCGTGGACCACGCTCCTCGGAAGGTTCGTGACGCCCGCCACGCTGTTCGCCGAGACGGAGCACGCCGGCACGCTCGCCGATTTTCCTGCCGATGCCTTTCCGCCGACGCTGCCGGGCGAGGGTGGAGGCGGCGACCCACTCGCACCGCGCATCGCCGCAGCCGTGGCCGAGGCGGCGGCGCTGCCGATGACAGTGCCGCCGCTCGAGGCCAGCGGCCCGGCCGCCGCCGCGGCACCCGCGCCGTCGCGCCGCCCCCCGCAGGCCGGCTGGGCGCGGATCGCCCGCGGCCTGTTCGGCGCCGCACGCGACGACGAGGCGCGGCTCGTGCTCGAAAGCGCGGCGATCAGGCTCGCCGTCCATCCGCGCACCGGTGGCGTGCTCTCGCTACGGGCGCCCGGGGCGCGGGGCAACCGGCTGTCGCAGGCCCTCGCCGTGCGGTCCACGCGGCCGGCGCCCGCCGTCGGGGCGGCGTGGGAGAGCGCGGAGGAGCGGGCGGAGTATTCGCAGATGGTGGCCGAGCGGATCGACCGGGAGGGCGACGCGGTGATCGTGAGCCACGGCGACCTCGTGGCCGCATCGGGCACGCGGCTCGGCGGATTCACGCAGCGGATCGCGCTCGTGGATCGGCTGCCGCTCGTGCGGCTCGAGATCGACGTGCACCTCGACCGCCCGCTCTCGGGCCCGCTGTTCGAGGCCCACGTGGCCTGCCGGTTCGCCTGGAATGAAAACGACGATCTCGACCTCCATCGCAGCCTCCACGGCGAGTCGATCGCGACGGAGCGCACGCGGTTCACCGCGCCGCACTTCCTGGAACTCCGGCCGGTCGACCCGCGGGGGGAGGAGGGCCGCGTGCTCATCGCCACCGGCGGCCTTCCCTGGCACCTGCGGTCGACGCCGCACACCGTCGACGCGATCCTCGCGGGGGCGGGAAGCGTGCGGGTGTCGCGGCGGCTGGTGCTCGGGCTTGGCATCGAGGCGCCGCGGCCGGTAGCGTTGGCACTCCTCCGGGAGCCGGCAGGCGGAGCAGCGCCATGATCATCACCCTCGACGGCCCGGCCGGTGCCGGCAAGAGTTCGGCGGCCCGCGCGCTCGCCAAGCGGCTCGGCTGGTGCTACATCGACACCGGCGCGATGTATCGTGCCGTGGCGCTCGTGGCGCTCGAGCGGGGCGTGCCCCTCGACGACGCCCGGCGGCTCGCGGATCTCGCCGAGTCGATCCGGATCGTGTTCGCCGACGGTGCCGTGCTGGTCGACGGCCGCGACGTGTCGGGCGAAATCCGCACCGAGCGGATCACGCAGGCCACGCGGCCGGTGGCCGACGCCCCGCCGGTGCGCGACGCGATGAAGCGGATGCAGCGGCGCATGGCCGAGGGTATCGACGTCGTGACCGAGGGCCGCGACCAGGGGTCGGTGGTGTTTCCGCAGGCGGAGGTGAAGGTGTTTCTCACGGCCTCGGCCGAGGAGCGGGCCCGGCGGCGGCATCGCGAGGAAGAGGCCCGCGGCTCCGGCGCCACGCTCGAGCACGTGCTGCGGTCGCAGGCCGAGCGCGATGCGGGCGACCGCACGCGGCCGGTGGGCCGCCTCGAGCCCGCCGCCGACGCCATCCTCCTCGAGACCGACTGCCTGACGTGCGACGAGGTGGTCGATCGGCTCGTGGCCCTGATCGAGGCGCGGCGCCGGGCCGCGGCGGCCTCATGAGCGGCCAGCCGGGCAGGCCCGGCGGCCACAGCCTGTTCGGCCGCTGCCTCTACAGCGTGCTGTGGATCGTGTGCCGGGCGCTCGGCGTGTCGGTGTTCGGCGTGCGCACGCACTTCGCGGAGCCGCTGCCCGAGCGCGGCGGGCTGATCGTGCTCTCGAGCCACCAGAGCCATCTCGACCCGCTCCTCCTCGGCCTCGCCTGCGACCGGCGGCTCTCGAGCCTGGCCCGGAGTTCGCTGTACACGTTCAAGCCGTTCGGGGCGGTGATCACGGCGCTCGATGCGATCCCGATCGACCGCGAGGCGTCGGCGCTGGTGGCGATGAAGACGGTGATCAGGCGGCTCGAGGAAGGGGCGGCGGTGATCATCTTCCCCGAGGGCACGCGCACGGCGACGGGCCGGCTCGGCGAGTTCAAGAGCGGCTTCGCACTGATCGCGAAGCGGGCGGGCGTGCCGATCGTGCCGGTGGCGATCGTGGGGGCGTGGGAGTGCTGGCCGAAGACGCGGCTGTTGCCGCGGCCGGGGCGGATCCGCCTCGAGTTCGGCAAACTGGTCTGGCCCGAGGAGATCGCCGCGCTCAACGACCGCGCGCTCGTGGCGGAGTGCACCGCGCGGCTTCAGGAACTCGACGCCCGGGCCCGGGCTACTGCTGGGCGCGGGCGCGCTTGAATGGATCCACGCGGCCGCCTCCGGGGCCGGGGGGCGGAGCGTTCGAGGGCTGTCCGAAGGGCAGGAGTTTCGGCCATTCGAGGTTCATGCCCGGCCACTGGGGCACGGACGGCAGGGGCCGCGGCGTGTCGGGCTGGGCGTTGACGGCGGGCGGCACCGCCGGGCTGGGCAGCGTCGGGGCGATGCTGCCGGGGCCGAGCAGGTCGCTCGGCTGCGGGAAGGGACGCGCGTCCCGAGCCTGCGGCGATGTCGATACGACGGTCCCGCTCACGCCTCCCGAGCGGTCGAGCACCCGCACGGCCACCTCGTCGATGCGGGCCTCCCCGAGGCCCGTGAGGGCGAACGTGACGGTGAACGGTTCGCCGGCGGCGTCCTGGGGCACGATCCGGTAGAGCACGAGCCGGCGCCAGCCCGCCGTCTGCCCCACGCGCTCCGCCAGCGCGGGCCCGCCGAGCGAGTCGAACACGAGCAGCCCGTCGACGCTGCCCGTCACCGGCTGCGGCACCCACACCCGCGCCTCGATCTCGAGCAGCTTGCCCGTCGGCGGCTGGATCGGCGGCGTCGTGATCCAGACCGGGGGCGTCTCGACGACCTCCGGGGCGGAGGCCGGGTCGACCGCTTCGGCCCGCATCCGCAGGCTGCCCCCGCCGCCGGCCGGCTCGCTCCGCGAGATCTCCACCGCGGTGCGCAGGTCGGCCTGCGGCAGCGCGAAGTGCCGCCAGCCGGACCCGGCGAGGTCGTCGATCCGCTCCATGCCGCCGCCCGGAATCAGGCTCTCGCCGGCCGCCACGCCGCCGAGCGCCTCGATGAACCGCCAGTGCTCGCCGAGCGTCGCGTCGGACGTGGCGAGGGGGCTGGCCACGATCGAGCCGGTCGCCACGACGCCGCGCTCCCACGTGAGCCGCTCGAACTGGGCGCCGATCGCCACGGCCTTTTCAAACCGGCCGAGCGCCGCCGCCGGGTCGGTGGACGCGAGCGATTCCCCTTCGGCGGCCGCCCGCTGCGCCTCGCCGAGCATCTTCGCCGCGGGCAGGTGGCCGAGCGCCGTCGGGGGCAGGCGGGAGAGCATCTCGGCGCCGTCGGCGAGCACGATGGCGGCCTGGGCCCGGGCCGAGGCGAGGGCGATCGGCGCGAGGTCGCGGGCCCGCTCCTGCACGTGCCCGGTCACGGCGGGCTCGCCGCTCACGAGCACGAGCCCGGCCGAGCGGAAGCCGTCGAGCACGATCGACACGCCGCCGGTCACCCGCCGCTGGCGGGCCGGCCGCAGGCCGCCGGGCACCACCTCCCAGGCCTGGTGTGCCTCGGGCACGCCGGGCACGAGCAGCGTGAGCGCGGCGCCGTCGTCGGGCAGGTCGCCCGCGTAGTGGCGGGCCACCACCTGTGCGCCCTGCACGTCGCGCCACACGAGCACCATCCGGGCCCTGGCCGCCTCGATGACGACAGCCTTCACCTCGGCGTCGCTCGCCTGGGCGGTGGAGGAGTAGCGGCCCGCCGCGGCCCACGGCTCGAGCAGCTTGAGCCGCAGGTTCATCGTCCGTGCGGCGGCGGCCCGTGCCCGCGACTCGCGGTCGTCGCCGTCGATCCGGCGCGACGAGGCGAAGAGGATGCCGCGGCTGCCGGCGGCCACGGCCGTGAACGCGGCGAGCGTGAGGCTCTCGGGGTCGACAGCGAGCCCCCGGGCCCCGATGCCCGACAGCGCCGCCGCCTGCCGCGCGGTGCGCGGGTCGAGCTCGGTGGAGAGCGTGGCGATGATCGGAGTGCCGGGCCGCGACAGTCGCGGCCGCTCCTTGAGCCAGGTGAGGTAGTCGTCGAGCTCGAGGCTCGTGCCGAGCACGGTGCGGCGCGCCACGAGCATGTCGATATGCCGCGAGATCGACCGCAGCCCCGAGTCGGCCGAGGCGATGAGCCCACGGCCGGCCCGCGCGTCGCAGGCCCGCACGCGGCGGGCCCGCTCGGCGAGCGTCTCGACGTCGCCCTCGGCGAGGCCGGAGCCCAGGTCCCAGAGCAGCACGCGGTCCCAGTTGGTGGAGAACACCGGCACCGATTCCGGGTCGCGGATGTCGACGTCGGGCAGCACGGGCGGCGGGCAGATCACCCACACCCCCGCGCGACGGGCTTCGGCGAGCAGGTCGCTCGACGCCGGCACCGCGAGACGCACGCAATTGAAGCCGAGCGCGGCGACCTTCTCGAGCGGCTCGCCGTTGTGGTCGAGCGCGCGGGGAAAGAACGGCAGCCCGCCCACCTCGAGGACGCCGCGATTGATTCCACCCGCCGGTTCGGCCGCGTCGGAGGGCGCGGGCGGCGCTGCAGCCTGCGGCTGGGGCGGAGCGGCCTGTGGCGGCACGAACTGCGCCGGTCGGACGGCCGGATCGCGCGTGGCGGGGGCGGGAGGCGTTCCCGCTTCAGCGGGCGGCGGCGTTGCGGCGGCGAGCGTGGTGATGTTGCCCACGACGAGCAGGTCGTCGATCGCCACGTCGTAGCGGCCCGGGGTCGAGTAGAGTTCGAGCACGAGGTGCGTGACGACCGCGCCGGAGAGGTCGCCCGCGGGGCCGTGCTCGGCGCGGAGGGCGAGGAGCTGCCGCTTGAGCCCGGTGGCGAGGTCGCCCACCTCGAGGAGTTCCCAGCGCTCGGCGTCCCGCGAGATGGTGCCGGGCACGAGCACCTCGACCGGCCGGCCTGTCTTGGTGGCGACGAAGTTGGGCAGCCGCACCCGTGCCGAGAGGCGAATGTCGGGACGGTTGGCCCGCACCCACACCGAGGCCTTCCACTCGTCGATCACGCGGGCGTCGCCCACCGCGGTCGCCAGCCGGAGGGTCGTGCCGCCCGACGCTTCGATCACGAATCGCTCGCAGGCCGTGCCGCGGTGCGGGAGCTCCCGGGAGCGGGCGTGGGAGAGCAGGCGATGGTTCGCGTCTGACTCGGCCACGGCCCAGGACGTCGCCGGCCCTTCGTGGGAGTCTTCGATGGTCGCCGCCGGAGCGGGCGCCGCGGCCAGGGCGGCGAGCCACCAGGCCAGCCGCAGCCGGGGCCGGGTGGCCGGTCGATGTCCGTCCTGATGTCCAGACTGCATCGTGTACCTGCTGCGGGATGCCGTGAACGGGGCTTGTAGCAGCGGACGCGGCGTCGGCTCCAGACCACCCTGCCGCCTCAACCCGCCCAAAGCCCTTGCAGTCGCGCCGCCCCG
Organism: Planctomycetia bacterium; assembly: GCA_046090365.1. Classification (GTDB taxonomy): domain Bacteria; phylum Planctomycetota; class Planctomycetia; order Pirellulales; family UBA1268; genus RGVT01. Next base: position 6,843 of record JBJSZP010000399.1, on the reverse strand, counting down.
GAGAAAAATGAGGAAACGGTCAGGCCTTCCGGCCAGACGGCCCCCTGGCACCGCTTCATGAAACCGACAACGGCCGAGGAACTCGCCAGCCGAGCCGAGGACCTGCAGCTCCTCGCTCCAGGCGACCTGCACGCTGTGTGGGCGGATCTCGGCGGCCGCAACGTGCCGATCGAAGCGCTCGGCGCCGCGCTTCTCCGCCACGAGCTTCTCACGAGTTACCAACTCGAGCGGTTGCTGCGCGGGGATCGCAAGGGCTTCTTCTATGGGGCTGCGAAGATTCTCTACCAGGTCGGCGCGGGATCGTTTGCGCGGGTGTACCGGGCGACGCACGTCGACAACGGCGCCACGATCGCCGTCAAGGTGCTCCGCAGTCGCTACAGCGCCGATCCGGAGAAGTGCAAGGCGTTTCGGCGCGAGGGCGAGATGGGCCGGCTGCTCCGGCATCCCAACATCGTGGCCATCGAAGACGTGGGCGAGGAAAACAACACGAGCTACATCACGATGGAGTTCGTCGAGGGGCAGACGCTTCGCGAACTCGTGCGGATCCGCGGGGCCGTCGACCTTCCCCGGGCCATCGACCTCCTGGCCCAGATGCTCGCCGGCCTCGAGTATGCCCATCGGCGCGGGCTCACGCACCGCGACCTCAAGGCCTCCAACGTGCTCGTGTCGTCGACCGGCCAGGCGAAGCTTGCCGATTTCGGCCTGGCCGGTGTCGACGCCGAGACGGGCGATCGGTCGCTGGGCGCGAGAATGGAGCAGCCCCGCACGGTCGACTACGCCACGCTCGAAAACCTGTCGGGCATGCGCGACGACAGCCTGCGGAGCGACATCTTCTTCCTTGGCACGATCGCCTACCTCGCGCTGTCCGGCCGGCCGGCACTCAAGGAAAGCCGCGACCGGGCAGAGCGGTCGAATCCCAAGCGCTACACGTCGATCGAGCCGTTGCACGCGGTGGCGCCAAAACTGCCGCGCGACGTGGTCGACGTGGTCTCGCGGATGATTGCCCTCGACCCGATGGAGCGCTGGCAGACGGCGGCCGACATTCGGCGGGCCGTCGAACCGCTCGCCGGGAAATACGTCGCGAATGGGGCCGCCGACGGGGCCGCGGTGGGCGAGGGCGCCGGCGTGGCCCAGGCGGCGTCGTCCGCGGCCGCGAAGCCGGCGGCCCGCGGCACGCTGATGGTGGTGGAGACCGGAGAGAAGCCGCAGCAGGTGCTCCGCGAGCTGTTCGCAGGCCTCGGCTACCGGGTGCTCATGACGGAGAATCCGCAGCGGGCCCTGGGCCGCTTCTCGTCGACGCCGCTCCCGGCCGACTGCCTCGTGGTGAGCGCCCAGACGCTCGGAGATTCCGCGCTCGAGGCGTTCAACCGGCTGTCGACGGATCCTTTCTTCGCGGCCGTGCCGGCGATCCTGCTCGTGGGCGCGCGGCAGCGGGAGCTGGCATCCCGCGCGCTCGTGGATGAGCGGCGGAAGACGCTCGAGGCGCCCGTGAAGGCGGAGGGGATCACCGCGATCCTCGCCACCATCGTGAAGAAGTAGGACGTGGGGCAACCGTCTCGGTTGCCGCAAATCACCGCACTTCGTAGGTGCAGATTGTCAATCTGCACCCGGCCGGATTCCGCAGAGTGCCACTCTGCGGCTACAGGCTACTTCGAATGCAGCCCGCACTCGGTTTTCGCCGTGCCGCTCCAGCGGCCGGCGCGTTCGTCCTCGCCGAGCGTGATCGCGCGGGTGCACGGCCAGCAGCCGATGCTCACATAGCCCTGGTCGTGGAGCGGGTTGTAGGGGATGTTCTCCTTCACGATCAGGTCCCAGACCTTGGCCTTCGTCCAGTTGGCCAGCGGCGACACCTTCACGACGCCGAACTTCTTGTCCCAGCCCACGATCGGCGCGGCGGCCCGGTCGGGGCTCTGGTCGCGGCGGATGCCGCTCATCCAGGCGTCGAAATTGGCGCGCACGCGCTCGATCACCACGATCTTGCGGTAGTGGCAGCAGCGGTTGGAGTCGGTGCGGTAGAGCGGGCCCCCGTGGAGCCGCTCGTATTCCTCGACCGTCGTGTCGGGCGCCTCGAGCTTCACCTCGATCCCGTAGCGCCTCGCGAGGCGGTCGCGGAGCTCGAGCGTCTCCTTGAACTGGTAGCCCGTCTCGAGGTTGAACACGTGCGTCTGCGGGGCCACCGTGGCCAGCCAGTGGATGATCACGCAGCCCTCGGGGCCGAACGCCGTGGCCATCGTGAGCCGCGGGCCAAACCGCTCCGCAGCCCAGCGGATGATCTCCGGCGGCTCGGCCGTCTCCAGGCTCGCGCTGGCCGCAGCGAGCTCGGCGAGCAGTTCGGGGGCGGGCTCACGTGATCCTTCGGCACCAGGCATGACTGCCTAACGATAGGGAGTTTTTCGGGATTTATCGACCCTGGCCGCGGCGGCGGCTACGCTGGCAAACCCCGCAGTTTCCCGCGGGGGCAAACACGGGAGCGTGACTATGACGCGAAGCGTCGCACTGGCGGTCGACCTGGGAGCATCGGGCGGGCGCATCGTGTCGGGGGCGTTCGACGGGCGGCTGCTCGAGCTGGAGGAGATCCATCGCTTCGAAAACGGACCGGTGTCGCTGGCCGGCGAGCTCGTCTGGGACCTCGTGCGGCTCTGGCAGGAGGTGGTGACAGGCCTGCGGAAGGCAGCCGGCCGCCATGGGGCCGCGGTGAAGACCGTGGGCGTCGACACCTGGGGCGTCGACTTCGCGTTCCTCGGCCGCGACGGCGCCCTCCTCGCCAATCCCGTCTGCTACCGCGACGCCCGCACCCGCGGGATGCTCGCCGCCGCCGAGCAGACGGTCCCGCGGGCCGAGATCTTCGCCGCCACGGGCCTGCAGTTCATGGAGATCAACTCGCTCTACCAGCTGCTCGCGCTGCACCGGCGCGATTCGAGCGTGCTTGCCGCCGCCGACAGGCTGCTCATGATCCCGGACATCTTCCACTGGCTGCTCTCGGGCAAGGCCACCAACGAGCACACCAACGCCTCCACCTCGCAGTGCTACGACCCGCAGGCGCACGACTGGGCCTTCGGGCTCCTCGACCGGTTCGGCCTGCCGCGGCGGGTGTTCGGCCCGCTCGTGGAGCCGGGCACATCGCTCGGCGGCCTGCGGGCCGACGTCGCGGCGGAGACGGGGCTCACGGGCGTGGAGGTCGTGGTGCCCGGCACGCACGACACGGCCAGCGCCGTGGCCGCCGTGCCGGCCGCCGAGCCGCCGAGCCCGCGGCCCGACTGGTGCTACGTGAGCCTTGGCACGTGGGCGCTCGTGGGGGCGGAGCTCGACCGGCCGCTCGTCACGCCGGAGTGCCTGGCACGCAACTTCACCAACGAAGGCGGGATCGGCGGCACGACGCGGCTCCTCAAGAATGTGTGCGGCCTGTGGCTCGTGCAGCAGTGCCGGGCCGCCTGGCAGCGGGCAGGCAAGGAGTGGACGTGGGACCAGCTCACGGCGCTCGCCGCGGAGGCGCCGCCGCTCGTGACGCTCGTCGACCCCAATCATCCGTCGCTCGTCGCCCCGGCCGACATGCCCGACGCGATCCGCAAGCTCGCGCAGGACACGGGCGAGCCGGTGCCGGAGTCGACGGCGGCGGTCGTGCGCACGGCGCTCGAGAGCGTGGCCGCGGCGGTGCGGGCGACGCTCGAAGAACTCGACGGCCTCCTCGGCCGACGGGTGTCGCGGATCCACGTCGTGGGAGGGGGCGTGAAAAACGCCCTGCTCTGCCAGATGATCGCCGACGCCACCGGCCGCCCCGTGCTCGCCGGGCCCGTCGAGGCGACGGCGATCGGCAACCTGCTCGTGCAATTGCTCGCCCGGGGCGGGTCCGTCGATCTGCGCGGCGTGCGGGCGGTGGTCCGCGACAGCTTCGAGGTCACTCGGTTTGAGCCGCGGGAGCCGGCTCGCTGGGCGGCTCGGCTGGCCGCGGCGGCAGCGGGGGGCGGAAGGCCAAGCTGAGGGCGATCATGCCCACGAGCGACGCCACGATGAACGCGGCCGCCCAGATCGCCCGTGAGAGCCAGAGCTTCGCCATCCGCTCCTCCTCGGCCCGGCGAGCCTTTTTCTGCTTCTTGCGCTCCTCGAGGCTGTCTTCCTTGCGGAGCAGAAACACCTCGTTGCACTCCGGGCACACGACCCGCTGGCCGAGCATGTGCTCGCCGGCCTTGAGCACGTGGCCGCGCGGGCAGGGGATGCGGTAGGTGGTCGACCGTGCCGCGGGGGCGGCGGCCGCCGAAGGAGGGCGGGGCATGGCCGGCGGGGCGGCGGCCGGGCGGCCGGGGGCGGCTGGTGCGGCCGGCGTGCGGCAGATCGGGCATACGGTCTGGCCCGCGATCACGACGGCGGGGCCACGGTAGCCGCAGGAGCAGGCGATGGCGTCTGGCACGCGTTTCGTCAGGCGGCCTGCATCTGGGCGGCGGGGCGCTTGGTGACGACTCCGTGTTCGATCTTCACGATCGCGTCGGCGAGCGCCAGCGTGCTCGCCCGGTGCGTGATCATGATCACCGTACGGTTTTCGACGTAGCGTGCAAGGGCCTCGTGGATCAGGCGTTCGCTCTCGACGTCGATCTGGCTGGTGGCCTCGTCGAGCACCAGGATCTCGGCGTTGCGGAGGAACGCGCGGGCGAGGGCGATCCGCTGCCGCTGGCCGCCGGAGAGACGGAAGCCGTTGGGGCCCACCATCGTCTGGTAGCCCTCGGGAAACTCGGTGATGAACTCGTGGGCATGGGCCTTGCGGGCCGCCTCCACGATCTCCTCCTCGGTGGCGTCCCAGCGGCCGTAGCGGATGTTGTAGAGGATCGACTCGTTGAACAGTTCCGTCTGCTGCGTGACCAGCGCGATCCGCTTGCGCAGGTCGTGGAGCGCCATCTCGGTGAGCGGCACGCCGTCGAGCAGCACGGCGCCTTGCGTGGGATCGTAGAACCGGCAGACGAGGTTCACGAGCGTGCTCTTGCCGCCGCCGTTCGGGCCCACGATCGCCACCCGCTCGCCGAACGGGATCGTGAGGTTCACGTCCTTGAGCACGGTGTCGATGCCGTCGTAGCTGAACGACACGTTCTCGAGGCGGATCTCCCGGTGCGGGCTGGCGACCGAGCGGGGATGCTCCGGCTCGTGCAGTTTCGAGGGCGTGTCGAGGAGCGGATAGAGCGCCTGCGCCCCCACGATCCCCACGTTCACGCCGGTGAACACGCCCGAGAGCTTCCGCACCGGGTCGCTCGCCCCGATGAGCATCCCGAAAAACACCATGATCCCGGGCACGGTCATCGGGCGGTCGGTCATCGTGATCCCGAAGATCTGCGTCTCCTGGTTGATCACGAGCCACGCCCCCACGGCGATCGACGTGGCCACCATGCCGATGCCGAGGATCTCGGTGATCGGGTTGGCGAGCGCGAAGTAGAAGGTGTGCCACATGCCCGTCTTCATCATGTCGCGGGTGCAGGAGCGAAACCGCTGCCGCTCGAACTCTTCCATCGTGTAGGCCTGCACGGTGAGCACGTTGTTGAGGGCCTCGAGCAGCACGTGGTGGAAGCCGAGCGACCGCGCGAGGATCCCCTTGGAGATGCCGCGGATCCGGCGGTTGAGCCACACCATCAGGAAGCCCACGAGCGGCGCCATCGTCAGGCAGGCGAGCGTGAGCTGCCAGGAGATGCACAGGGCGCCGCCGAGGCAGGCCATGATCTTGAGCGGCTCCGTCACCGCCCCGCCGAACACGCTCGTGATGCCGTTGGCGAGCATGTCGGAGGTGCTCGTCACCTGGGCCATGAACCCGGCCGACCCGCTGCGCATGAACTGCGCGCGGTCGAGGGCGAGGGCCTTGTCGAACACCTTGAGCCGGAGGTCACGGCTGATGTTCATCGCCACCCAGCTCACGATGAGCGTGCTCGTGAGCAGGAAGGCGTGCTTCACGAACGTGCTCACGACCACGAAGATGACCACCCAGACCACCGTGGTGAACGGGTCGGTCGGCAGGTAGCGGTCGAGCCAGGGCGCGAGCCTCCGCGATGCGTACACGACCGCCTCGTCGCCGCGGACCTGCAGGGCGAGCGTGTCGAGGCGGGTGCGGGCGCGCGTCGCCTCGGCGGTCGAGCGATCGGCCGTCGCGAGCAGCGCCTCGAGATCGGCCTGCTCCTTGCGCGCAGTGTCGATGCGGGTCTGGGCGTCCTCGAGACGGCGCTCGTTCCACGACTGGAGCGTGTCGCCGTTGAGCGTCACCTCGATGATCGGGAACAGGGCGGCGATGTTCGCCCCCCACAGGCCGGCCACGCCCGCCGAACAGAGGAATGCCGCCATCAGCAGCGGCCAGCGCTTGGCGGCATCGCGGATCGCGCGGAGAAAATAGTGCATGAAGGCTGGCTCTCGATCCCGGTGGGCCTGTAGAGAATCGGAATCGGTGGGGGATGGCGTCAGTGGAGGACGAATCACGACGGTCCGGGAAGCCTGCCGGCGGCGCGCGAAACTGCGCAAAGCCGCCCGGCGGGCGATCCCGTGCGGGTGGGGAAGGTAGTGCGGCCCGGGCGTCGGGCTCAAGCCCGGAAATCCCCGTGGAGGACAGGCCAGAGCCTGCCCTACCTCGCCAGTTCGGCGGCGAGGAGCGTGTTGGCCAGGAGCATCGCCACGGTGAGGGGGCCCACGCCGCCGGGCACCGGCGAGATCCAGCCCGCGACTTCCTTGACAGCCTCGAAGTCGACGTCGCCCACGAGCCGCCCCCGGCCCCCGTCGTCGATCCGGTTGATACCCACGTCGATCACGGCCGCTCCCGGCTTCACCATGTCGGCCGTGATGAGCCGCGGCCGGCCCACCGCGGCCACGAGAATGTCGGCCCGG
>JBJSZP010000398.1:0-9408 GCA_046090365.1 Planctomycetia bacterium | reverse complement strand
TTCCTCGTGGCCGAGTTTCTCCACATGGTCACGGCCGCGTTCCTGATCGTGATCATGTTCCTCGGCGGCTGGCACCTGTGGGGCGTGACGGGCTCTGGCCCCGTCGAGACGTGGGCCGTGGCCCTGATCCGGTTCGGCGTGCTCTCCGCCAAGATCCTCGGCGTGATCCTGTTCTTCATGCTCGTCCGCTGGAGCTGGCCGCGGTTCCGGTTCGACCAGCTCATGAACCTGGCCTGGAAGGTGATGCTGCCCTTGGGCCTCGCGAACCTCGTCACTGTGGCGGCGGTGGAGGAGTTTCGGCCGCAGCTCGTGGCGGCGCTCGGCGAGGGCTGGGCGAAGGCGGCGGCGCTCGGCGTGCCGTGGGCCGTGTTCTTCCTCGGCTGGATCGCGGCCGGCATGCTCACGCCCTCGGGCACCGACAACACGCCCATCCGCGCCCGCGGCCCGCTGGACATCGAACACGAACTCGTCGAGGTCTGACATGAAGCCCACCGATCCTGCCATCACCTGGCTCGAAGAGAAGCCGCTCGGCCTCGCCGAGAGGCTCTACCTGCCGCTGTTCGTGAGCGGCCTCACCACCACGGCCCGCCACCTCGTGAGCCCGAAGGTCACCGTGAGCTTCCCCGAGGAGCGGCCGAAGGTGGGCAACCCGCTCATCTACCGCGGCGTGCACCGGCTCAACCGCGACGACGAAGGCCGCGTGAAGTGCGTGGCCTGCTTCCTCTGCGCCACCGCCTGCCCGGCCCACTGCATCGACATCGTGGCCACCGAGAGCCCGTGGCCCGACCGCGAAAAGTATCCGGAGAGCTTCCAGATCGACGAGCTGCGCTGCATCTTCTGCGGGATGTGTGAGGAGGCCTGCCCGGTCGACGCGATCGAGCTCACGAGCCTCCTCGACCTCACCGGCAAGAGCCGCGAGGAGATGATCTTCGACAAGGAAAAGCTCTTGAGCGTGTACGACATGACGAAGGACGCCGAGCCGATGAAGTCGGCCTCCCTCGGAGGCACGCTGTGACCGGCACGCTGCCCCCTCTCACGCCCGGCCTGCTGCTGGCCGGCGCCGTCACGGCGGCGGCCGCGAGCCTGTGGCTGCTGTTGCCGCGCGGCGCCGAGAGCCGCCTCGCCCGCTGGCTCGGGTTCCTGCTCGGGGCCGTCGCGCTCGCGGGCTTCGTGGCCACGGGCCAGCGGCTCGGGAGCCTCGGTGAGGACGCCGTGTTTCTGACGGTGGCGCTCGTAGCGGTGGTCTCGGGCGCCGCCACGATCGTGACGCGGTCGCCGGTCTACTCCGCGATCTGGTTCGCCATGGCCCTCGTGGGCGTGGCCGGTGTGCTGCTCGTACTCGGGGCGCAGTTTCTGGGCGTGGCCACGATCGTGGTCTACGCCGGGGCGATCCTCGTGATGTTCCTGTTCGTGCTCATGCTCGCGCAGCCGTCGGGGCTCGCCCCCTACGACCGCGTGTCGAACGAGCCCTTGCTCTCGGCCGTCGCGGGGGCCGTGCTCCTGGGCCTTCTCTCGCTCTCGATCGGCCGGCTCTCGGCGGATCCGGCGTGCTGCGCGGTGCCGGCGAAGGCGGCCGCAGTACAAACCATGAAGCCCGGAGCGGCAGCGACGGGGTCGCCGCAGGCGGCGGGAGCCACCGGTGCCGGCGACACCTCCGACCCGCTCGCGGCCGACCAGGTCGCCCGACTCGGCGCGGAACTGTTCGGCCGCCACCTGCTCGCCGTGGAGGTGGCCGGCGTGCTCCTGCTCGTCGCGCTTATCGGGGCGATCGCCGTGGTGGCCCGCGGCGAGGCCGCCCTCGAGGAAGACCGCCGGCTGGCCGTCGGGGGAGGCCGCCGATGACGCCGCTCTTGGCCGCCGCCTCGACCGCCCTGCTCCACAACGCGCTCCTCGTGGGTGCGATCCTGTTCGCGCTCGGGCTCGTGGGGATCCTCACGCGGCGCAACCTGATCGTGATGTTCCTGTCGGCCGAACTGATGCTTCAGGGCATCTCCGTGAGCCTCGTCGCCTGGAGCCGGTTCCATGGCGACTGGGGCGGGCAGGTGCTCGTGATCTTCGTGCTCACCGTGGCCGCCTGCGAGGCGGCGGTGGCGCTCGTGTTCGTGCTCCAGGCCTTTTCCCGCACCGGCCGCCTCGATGCCGCCGCCTGGCAGGGGCTCCGCGAGGCGACGCTCCCCCGCGCCGTCGACCATGCGCTCCCCGCATCCGACGTCGTGCCGCCCGCCTGGCCGCGGTTGACCCGGGCGGGCGTCCTGCCGGCCGCCGACGAAGACGCCGCCCTCGAGCGCGAACACGTGTAACCGTCCGCCCGACCCCTCGAGCATCCCCCGTTCATGCAGTCGCTCTCCCCCGCCACACTTCTCGTGCTCGTGCCGCTCCTGCCGCTCGCGGGCGCCGTGCTCACGCTGCTCTTGGGCCGCCTGCTCGGCTCGAGGGCCCACATTCCCGCGATCGCCGGCATCGCCGGCGCCGCAGCCGTGGCCGTGGCGCTCCTCCTCGGCACGGCGGGCCAGGTGGGCAGTCCGCACGGCGGGCATGCCGAGCCGGTGCGGCCCGTGGAGATGATCACCACGCTCTGGCAGTGGGCCGCCGTCGAAGGCGCCTACACGCCGCCCCCCGGGAGCGCCGCGGCGATCCCCGGCACGGCGGTGGGCGGCGCGGCCGACGCGGCGCGGCCGTTCACGATCCCCGTGGCCCTCCGGCTCGATCCGCTCACGGCGACCTTGCTCGCGATCATCACCTGCATCGGTCTCGTCGTGGCCGTGTACTCGATCGGCTACATGCACCACGACCCAGGCTACCCGCGGTTCTTCGCGGTGTTCTCCCTGTTCGTGTTCTCGATGTCGATGCTCGTCGCGGCGAGCAACTTCCTCATCGTGTACGTGTTCTGGGAGGCGGTGGGCGCCTGCAGTTACCTGTTGATCGGGTTCTGGTTCCGGAAGCCGGAGGCGGCGCGGGCGGCGAAGAAGGCGTTTCTCGTCAACCGCGTGGGCGACTTCGGCCTCGCGGTCGCGACGTTCCTCCTCTGGATGACCTACGGCACGCTCGACTTCCACGACACGCTCTCCGCCGATGGCACGATCCTCCCGGGCATCCTCGGGCAGACGCGGCTCGCCGACGCGGGGGGCATCGTCGGCGGCGCGGTCGGCACGGCGATCTGCCTGTGCCTGCTCCTGGCCGCCTGCGGCAAGAGTGCCCAATTGCCGCTCCACGTGTGGCTGCCCGACGCGATGGAGGGCCCCACGCCGGCCAGCGCCCTGATCCACGCCGCCACGATGGTCACCGCCGGCATCTACCTCGTGGCCCGGGCGAGCCCGCTGTTCATGGCCTGCCCCGGCGCCCTCACCGCCGTGTCGATCGTGGGCGCGACCACGGCCCTCGTCGCGGGCCTGATCGCCACCGTGCAAAACGACCTCAAGCGGGTGCTCGCCTACTCCACGATCAGCCAGCTCGGCTACATGTTCGCGAGTCTCGGCACGGGAACGCTGCTCGGGTTCACGGCGGCGATCTTCCACCTCGTGACGCACGCCTTCTTCAAGGCGCTCCTGTTTCTCGGGGCCGGCTCGGTGATGCACTCGATGGGCAACGTCGTCGACATGCGCCGCTTCGGCGGCCTGCGGCGGATCATGCCGATCACGGCGGCCACGTTCCTCATGGGATCGCTCGCACTCGCCGGCATCGCCCCGTTCTCGGGCTTCTTCAGCAAAGACGAGATCCTGGCATCGCTCCACGGCCGCGGCTGGCCGAACGCGCACGGCGAACACCACGACGCCGTCCCCGCCGGTCACGCGAATCTCTCTCCCTCTCTCCCCCTGGGAGAGGACCGCGTCTCATCTCTCGCTCTCCCTCTCCCTCCGGGAGAGGGCCGGGGTGAGCGTGCCCCTGCCGCTCCCATCCACTTCGCCTCCCACGCGACTTCCTCCCGCGCCACCGCCTCCGCGTGGCTCGATGGGCTCGACCGGCCCGCGACGTGGCAGACGCTCTTCTGGATGTCGCTGTTCACCGCCGGGCTCACCGCCTTCTACACGTTCCGCGCCGTGTTCATGACGTTCACGGGGCCGACCCGCGTGCCCGACGAGGCGGGCCACCACGCCCACGAGTCGCCGCCGGTGATGGCGGTGCCGCTCATGATCCTCGCCGTGCCGTCGGCCATCGCCGGCTGGTGGCTGTTCAGCACGCAGTGGCTCTCCCATTTCCTCTCCGCCACGCCGTCGTTCTCCGCGCCGGCGATCGCGGCCACGGCGACGCCCCACGCCTTCCACATGGACCTCGCGATCCAGGGCACGCTCGCGGCCGCGATCGGCATCGTGATCGCCGCGATCGGCCACCTCGGCCGCCGCAGCGACGGGCCCCAGATGGAGCGGTTCCTCGGCCCGCTGCAGACGTTCTTCGCCAACCGCTGCTACATCGACCAGCTCTACACGGGCCTCATCGTACGGCCGCTCGAAGGGCTCGCGCTGCTGGCGGCGCTCTTCGACCGCACCGTGATCGACGGCCTCGTGAACGGCGTGGCCCGGCTGCCGGTCGCCCTCGGCGGCATCGTCCGCCGGCTCCAGGGCGGGCTCCTGCAGCGCTACGCCCTCGCGGGCGTGATGGGCGTGCTCGCGATCGTGATCGCCCTCGCCTGGCAGCTCCGCGGCTAAACCCCCGAACCCACTCCACACCACACACCATCTAAAACACCCCGGCCCTCCATGAACGGTCTCTCCCCCGGCATGCATCTGTTGCTCGTGCTCGTCACGCCGCTCGTGGGCGCGGTCGTGGCCTGGGTGCTCGGCTCCCGCGGCCGCGAGGCGGTGCGGCAGAGCGCGGCCATCACCGCCCTGCTCACGCTCGTGGCGGCCGGCTGGCTCGTGGTGCGGTATCTGGCGAGCCCGGAGGCGGCCGCCGGCCAGCCCTACGCCGTGGTCACGTTTCCCTGGCTCGTCGACGGGATGTTCGACGTGCGGCTCTCGCTCGGGCTCGATGGCCTCTCGATCTGGTTGTTTGGCCTCTCGGCCCTCCTCTCGCTCACGGCGGTGCTCGTGAGCTGGGAGGCCATCCGTGAGCGGCCCGTCGGGTTCTACGTGCTCCTGCTCGTGCTCGAGACGGCGATGCTCGGCGTGTTCGCCGCCCGCGACGTAATCCTGTTCTACGTGTTCTTCGAGTTCACGCTCGTGCCGCTCTTCTTCCTGATCGGCATCTGGGGGCACGACGAGCGCCGCAAGGCCGCCATCAAGTTCTTCCTCTACACGCTCGCCGGCAGCGTGCTCGCCTTCCTCGGCCTGCTCACGATCGTGCTCTGGAACGCCTCCCACACCGGCACGGTGACCTTCGACATCGACGCCCTCACCGCCGGGCTCGCCGCCCATCCACTGCCGATGAACGCCCAGGGGGGCTGGCTGCAGATGATCGTGTTCGTGGCGCTGTTCGCGGGCTTCGCGATCAAGGTGCCCGTCGTGCCCTTCCACACCTGGCTGCCGCTGGCCCACGTCGAGGCGCCGACCGGCGGCAGCGTCGACCTCGCCGGGATCCTCCTCAAGCTCGGAATCTACGGATTTCTCAGGTTCTCGCTGCCGATGCTGCCCGACGCGACCGCCGTGGCCGCGCCCTGGATCTTCGGCCTGGGCGTGGCCGGGATCGTCTACGGCGCCCTCGTGGCCCTCGTGCAGACCGACCTCAAGCGGCTCATCGCCTACTCTTCGGTGAGCCACATGGGCTACTGCGTGATGGGGCTGTTCGCGCTCGAGCCCGTCGCGGTCGAGGGGGCGACACTCCAGCTCGTGAACCACGGCCTCGCGTCGGCAGGGCTCTTCGCCCTAGTCGGCATGATCTACGAGCGCTACCACACGCGCAACATCGCGAGCCTCGGGGGCATCGCGGCCCGGGCCCCATGGCTCGCGGCGCTCTTCATGCTGTTCACGTTCTCGAGCATCGGCCTGCCCGGGCTCAACGGCTTCGTGGGCGAGTTCATGATCCTCGCCGGCTCGTTCCAACGGGCCTGGGCCGGCGTGTCGCCCGTGTGGCAGGCTGCCTACCTCACGATGTCGCTCCTGGCCGTGGCCGGCGTCGTGCTCGGAGCGTGGTACATGCTGTGGGCCGTGGAGCGCGTCCTCTTCGGCCCGTCGCGGGAGCCGCCGCAAGCCGCGGCGAGCCACGGCGCCGCCCATGCGCACGACGCGCATGGCGGTCACGACGCCCACGGCCACGAGAGCCACGCCGCCACCGACGACCTCGCCTGGCACGAGCTCGCGGCGCTCCTGCCGCTGGCCGTGTTCGTGTTTTGGATCGGCCTCGTGCCCGCCACGTTCCTCAAGCCCACGGCCGGCGCGGTCCGCGCGATCATCCAGCCGAGCGCCGCAGCGTTCGCCGAGCGGATGGCCGAGCCGCCCGCCCCCGTCCCCGCCAAGGTCGTCGCCATCCCATGACCGCCATGACCGCCATGCCAAACCTGCCCGCTGCCTTCGCCACGCCGATCCTGTTCGCCTCGGTCACCGGCCCGGAGACGTTTCTTCTGCTGAGGCCCGAGATCGCGCTCGTCGGCGGCGCGATCGTGGCGTTCCTCGCAGGGGCCTTCGCCGGGGCCCGCCGAGGCTGGCTGATCGCGGTGGCCGCGATCGCCGCGGCGATGTTCCTCGCGGCCAGCCAGCCGGGGGCCGGGATGCTCGCGGCCGATGCGGCCGGCCGCGGCTCGATCGCGTCGGGGCCGGTTACGATCGACGCCTTCTCGGGCTTCGTGCGCTGGACGGTGCTCGGCCTCGGCCTCGTGCTCGCGCTCGTGCAGGCCGGCGACATCTTCCCGGCGGCCGTGAGCCGCGGGGCGGCGGTGTGGCGCGGAGGCACGTGCGAGGAGGCGGGCACGTTTTTGCTGCTTCTTGCAGGCCTTTCGCTCGTGGGCCTGGCCGACGACCTCGTGCTGCTCTTCGCCGGCCTCGAGCTCGTGTCGATCCCGACCTACATTCTCCTCGCCCTCAAGCGGACCGATGCCCACGGCCAGGAGGCGAGCCTCAAGTATTTCTTCCTCTCGCTCGTCGCCTCGGCGCTGTTCCTCTACGCACTAGTGTGTCTCTACGGCATCGGCGGCTCGACGAGCCTCACCGTGATCGCGGCCCGGCTCGGCGCGGCCGGGGCGAACGGGATCGCGACCGTGCTCCTCCCGGTGGCGCTCGGCACGGCCCTCGCCGGCGCCGCCTTCCGGCTGGCCGCGGTGCCGATGCACTTCTACGCCCCCGACGTCTACGAGGGCACGAGCCCGGGCAACGCCGCTCTCCTCTCCACGCTGCCGAAGGTGGCCGGCGTGGTCGTGCTCCTCCGGCTCCTCGGCCTCGCCATCCCCGGCGCGTTCGGCGCCGGCACCGCGGGAGCGGGAGCAGCGGCCTACGCGTCGCTCTTCTGGCAGCTCGCCGCGGTGCTCGCGGCGCTCACGATGACGGTGGGCAACGTGATGGCCCTCGTGCAGACGAACCTCCGCCGCCTCCTTGCCTGCTCCTCGATCGCCCACGCCGGCTACCTGCTCGTGGGCGTGGCGGTGGCCGCGGCCGCCGCGGCGTCGGGCGCCGGCCCCACGCGCGACGCCGTGGCCGCCGACGCCTCGTGGCTCGCGGGCCTCGGCGGCGCGACGGCCACGCTCTTCTACCTCGCCACCTACGCCCTGGCCACGATCGGCATCTTCGCGGCGCTCGCCTACCTCGGCCACCGCTGGCCGGAGTGGTCGACCGGCAGCGGTCCCCGCCCGCCGCGGCAGGAGATCACGTCGGTCGACGACCTCGACGGCCTCTCGGGCACGAACCCCGTCGCCGCCTTCGCGATCGCGGTGTTCCTCCTGAGCCTCGCCGGCATCCCGCCGCTGCCCGGCTTCTGGGGCAAGCTCACGCTCGCCACCACCGCGCTCGAGGTCGACTGGAACTCGGCAATCGAGTGGGGCAGCCGCCGGGCCGCGTTCGTGGCCCTCGCCGTGATCCTCGTGCTCAACGCCGCGATCGCCGCCGCCTACTACCTGCGGATCATCTCGGCGATGTACTTCCGCTCCACGAAGCGGGGCGTGCAGGCCGACGGCGGCCTGGCGGCGGGCATCGCCATGCTCGTGTGCCTGGTGCTCGTGGGCCTCGTCACGCTCCAGCCCCGCGGCCTGTTCCGCGCCGCCTCGGCGGCGGGCGGCGCCGTGTCGCGCACGCCCGTCGTCGCCACCGCGCAGACTTCCCGCGCCCCTGACGCCGCCTCCGCTTCAGTCGTGCTGCCATGACCGCCGTCCCCGACCAGGCCGCCGTGCGGGCCGCCCTCGCCGATTTTCCCGACCCCGAGAGCGGCCGGCCGCTCGCCGAGATGGGGCAGCTCGTGGCGGTCGACGCCTCCGCCGCGGCGATCCGCGTCACCGTCGGCCTCACCACCCACTCCGGCATCCTCTGGAAGCAGGTCCGCGGGCGGGTCGAGGAGCGGCTGCGGGCTCGCTTTCCGGGAGTGCCCGCGGTCGAGGTCACGGTCGTCGAGCACGCCCGCGCGCCTGGAAAACTCGGCCAGATCGGCCTCGAGTCGAAGAGCGTGATCGCCGTCGGCAGCGGCAAGGGGGGCGTGGGCAAGAGCACGATCGCGGCGAGCATCGCGATCGGCCTCGCGCGGGCGGGCAGCCGCGTGGGCCTGCTCGACGCCGACGTCTACGGCCCGAGCGTGCCGCACCTCCTCGGCCTCGCCGGCCGGCCGCAGATCGACAACGGTAAGATCGTGCCGATGCGGCTCGCGATCGGCGGCGGCTCGATGCCGGTGATGTCGATGGGATTCCTGGTGCCGCCGGGCGAGGCGGTGGTGTGGCGTGGCCCGATGCTCCATGGCGCCATCTCCCAGATGCTCCGCGACACGCTCTGGGGTCCGCTCGACTATCTCATCATCGACATGCCGCCGGGCACGGGCGACATCGCGCTCACGCTCTCGCAGGTGCTCCCGCTCACCGGAGCCGTCGTGGTGTGCACGCCGCAGGACGTGGCCCTCCTCGACGCCACGAAGGCGATCGCGATGTTCCGCAAGGTGAACATCCCGATCCTGGGAATGGTGGAAAACATGAGCTTCTTCGTCTGCCCAGACACACAGAAGCGCTACGACATCTTCGGCACCGGCGGCGCGAAGCGCACGGCCAAGGAACTCGACCTCCCCTTCCTCGGCGAGGTGCCGATCCAGATCCCGATCCGCGAGCACGGCGACTCTGGGAACACCGCCGCCAACTACGACGACCCTGCCGCCCGCCCCCATCTCGAAGAGATCTGTGAACGGTTGGTGGGCGGCATCGCGGCCGCGGCAGCCGCCCGCCCCCCGCTGCCCTCGCTCCCGGTGCTGTGACCTTGATTGCGCCCAAGCCGGCACGGGCCGGGTTGGCACCTGCTGTCCGATCGCCGGGATACCGCTCGGCGATCTTGCCCGCCGACTAAGATCAGACTAGAC
>JBJSZP010000397.1:0-3526 GCA_046090365.1 Planctomycetia bacterium | reverse complement strand
GTGGCGTCGATCAGCGTGAGCACGCCCTTGCGGCGGCCGATGTCGGCGAACCGCTCGATGTCGACGACGGAGAGGTGCGGGTTCGTCGGCGACTCGCTGACGATGAATTTCGTGCGCGGCCCGATCGCCGCCTCCATCGCGTCGTAGTCGCAGGTGGGCACCTCGCGGAAGCCGACGCCGAACCGCGTGAGGTGCTTGCGGCAGAACTCGCGGCTGCGGTGGTAGCACTCGTCGAAAAACACGATCTCCTCGCCGGCGTTCAGGTGCGCCATGAGCAGGCCCACGAGCGCCCCCATGCCGCTGGCGAAGAGCACCGCCATCTCGCCCCCCTCGAGCGCGGCGAGTTTCCGCTCCACCACGCGCTCGCCGGGGTTGCCGTAGCGGCCGTATTCCTCGCGCGGGTGCTCCTCCTCGATGAAGTCGACGATCGCCTGCGTGTCGGCGAAGGTGTAGGTGCTCGAGGCGAAGATCGGGTCGGTGATCGAGTGCTCCGGCTTCTGGCGGGCCTCGCCGGCATGGACGGCGGCGGTGGAGGGGCCCACGGCGGCCGGCGCGGCGTGCGGGGCGGGCGCGGTGCCGGCGGCGGGGTCGGGCTGTGGCGTCTTGAGCATGCGGACCGCAGGTCTTGCCGGTGGTGAAAAACCCGATCAGGGATGGATCCAAGAAGCCCGGAGCGGAAGCGACGGGGTCGGCACGGGCGAGTCTAGTCGAGCCCCAAACGGCTCACAAGGAACGGCCGCGTGCACACGTCCGCTGGTTGGACGGCTTCGCGGCACGACCGCTACACTCCGCACGGTCGTCCATCGCCACGCACCCGCCCGCCAAAAGTGTGTCATGCGCCCGTCCTCCCGTTCCCGCACGATCGCCGCCGCCACGCCCCGCCCGCTCTGGCCCCCCCGGCGGGTGCTCGTGTCGCTCGCGTCGCTCGCGACCGCCACCGTGCTCGTGCGGGCCGGCCTGCTCGAGCAGGTGGTGGGATCGATCGTCGACCAGGCGGTGCGGAACATCATCACGTTGATCCTCGCGTTCGCGGCGCTCGTGTCGCTGCTCGTGTGGTTCGTGCGCGAGAGCGGCCATGCCGTGTGGCTCAAGCAGATGGTGCTGGGCGGGCTGCTCGGCCTCGTCGTCGTCGCGGCAGGCACGCTGCGGATCGAGCGCGTGTCGGGCGACCTCGTGCCGGAATTCACCTGGCGCTGGGCGCCGGCCCGCGACCGGCGGCTCGAGGCCCGGCCGGCCGCCGGGCCCGCTGACAAGCCGCAGGCTCCCGCGGCCGGCGCGGATGCTCAGGCCACCCCGACCGCGTGGGAGGCGATGGCCGACGATTTTTCGCGGTTCCTCGGCCCCGCCGGCACGTGCAGCCTCGACGGCCCCGCGCTCGATGCCGACTGGGCGGCACGGCCGCCGCGCGAACTCTGGCGGCAGCCGATCGGCGCCGGCTGGAGCGGGTTTGCGACCTGCGGCGACCATGCCGTGACGCTCGAGCAGCGGGGCGACGACGAGATCGTGGCCTGCTACGCGCTCGGCACGGGCGCGGCCGAGTGGGCCGTGAGCGTGCCCGCCCGCCATGAGACGGTGCTCGGCGGCGTCGGCCCGCGGTCCACGCCCACGGTCCGCGACGGCGTCGTGTATTCGACAGGCGCCACGGGCTGGCTGCATGCGATCGACGGCGCGACGGGCCGCGTGCTCTGGAAGAAAGACGTGGTCGCCGATCTCGGCATCGATCCCGCGGCGCACGTGGCGGCCGTGGCCTGGGGCCGCGCGGGCTCGCCGCTCGTGACGGCCGACCTCGTGATCGTGCCGGGCGGCGGGCCGAAGGCGGCCGAGCGGGGATTCGTGTCACTCGTCGCCTACGACCGGACGACGGGAGAGCGGCGCTGGACCGCGGGCGACGAGCAGATCAGTTATGCGACGCCGCACCTGGCCACGCTTGGCGGCCGCGAGGCGATCGTGAGCGTCAACGAGGCCCGCGTCGTGGCTTACGATCCGGCCACGCGGGCGGTCGTGTGGCAGTTTCCGTGGGCCGGCCATTCGAACTCCGACGCGAGCTGCTCGCAGGCCGTCGTGCTCGACGACCGGCGCGTGTTCATCTCGAAGGGCTACGGCATCGGCGCGGCCGTGTTCGAACTCGCCGAGCCCGGCGCGCCACCGGCCGCCGAGCCGTGGACGCTCCGCGAGGTGTGGCACGAGACGGGAAGCCTGAAGACGAAGTTTACGAACGTGGCGATCCACGAGGACCACGCCTACGGCCTCTCCGATGGGATCCTCGAGTGCGTGCGGCTCGCCGACGGGAAGCGGGCGTGGAAGGGGGGCCGCTACGGGCAAGGGCAGGTGCTCCGCGTGGGCGCGCTGCTGCTCGTGCAGGCCGAGTCGGGCGAGGTGGTGCTCGTGGATGCGTCGCCCGCGAAGCACACGGTGCGCGGCCGGCTCGCGGCCCTCTCGGGCCAAACATGGAACAATCTCTGCCTCGCCGGCTCGAAACTGCTCGTGCGCAATGCCGAGGAGGCCGCCTGCTACGAGCTGCCGGTCGCAGCGGCGGGCGTGGCGTGGCGGGCCGGACGATGAGCGAGCTCGCCGGACGCACGGCGCTCGTCACCGGCTCCACGAGCGGAATTGGCCGCGAGGTGGCGATCGAGCTCGCCCGCGCCGGTGCCCGTGTGGCCCTGCACGGCCGCTCGGCCGACCACGCGGCCGAGGTGGCGACGGTTCTCGGCGATCTTCATGCCGGCACGTTTCTCGCCGACCTCACCCAGCCCGACGCCGTGGCCGGGCTCGCCCGCGACGTGGAGGCCCGGCTGCCGGAGGTGGGCATCGTGGCGCTCGTGGCGGGGGCCGACGTGCTCACCGGCCCGCCGGCGAAGTGGCCCTTCGAGAAGAAGCTCGATCAACTCCTCGCAGTGGACGTCGTGGCCACGATGCACCTCGCGCGGGCGCTCGGCCGCTGGATGGCCGGCCGCGACGGCGGCGCGATCGTGACGATCGGCTGGGACCAGGCCGACGTGGGCATGGAGGGAGACAGCGGCGAGCTGTTCGCCGCCTCGAAGGGCGCCGTGATGGCCTTCTCGAAGAGCCTCGCCCGCTCGCTCGCGCCGAAGGTGCGCGTCAACTGCGTCGCCCCCGGCTGGATCAAGACCTCATGGGGCGAGGCCGCGAGCGACGCCTGGCAGAAGCGGGCCGTGCGCGAAAGCATGCTCGGCCGCTGGGGCACGCCCGCCGACATCGCCGCGGCGATCCGCTGGCTCGCGGGCCCCGACGCCGCCTTCATGACCGGCCAGGTCCTGAACGTCAACGGCGGCTTCCGCCGCGCGTAGGACAGGCTTCAGCCTGTGATGCCTCAAGTGATGCGCGCCGGCTCGGGGTTGCCCCCACCATCTCGCCGGACGCTCACTGCGCCCCTCCGTGGGCTTCGTTCGCTCGGAGTCACAGGCGCTGCGCCATCCATGGCTCCGCTGGTGACTCACGCCGGCTCAATGGTAGGGGCAACCCCTCGCCTCCCCGTTTCCAGTTGAGGAGGCTTCGGGCTCCCCGT
>JBJSZP010000396.1:0-7559 GCA_046090365.1 Planctomycetia bacterium | reverse complement strand
GGTAGGGGCAACCCCTCGCCTCCCCCTTTCCAGTTGAGGAGGCTTCGGGCTCCCCGTGTCCCGGGAGCCGGCGTGAGTCACCAGCGGAGCCATGGATGGCGCAGCGCCTGTGACTCCGAGCGAACGAAGCCCATGGAGGGGTGCAGTGAGCGTCCGGCGACGGGATACGGGGAGCCCGAAGCCGGCGCGCGCCGCGAGACCCGATAATCGGCAGGGAAAGCCTTTCTTGACGGGCTCGAGCGACGGATCGAGAATTCAGCGTCGTTCGAGCGTCCCTGCTATGGCATGCGTGGAATAATCTGGTGGTCGCACGCGGAATCATCAGACGGCTGCTGCTGGCGGGCGTCACCGGGTCGCTCCTGCTGCCGATCGTGGTGGCGGTGGTGACCGGGCTCGGCGTGCTGCTCGAGGCGGTCGGCGACGACGTCGCGGCGGCCGTGTGCGGGCGGGTGGCGTTGATCGCAGGGGTGTTCTGGCTCGTGGCCCTGATCATGACCGCGGTGGCGAGCGGCGCCGCCCTGCTCGACGATCGTCCGGCCGCGCACGACACGGATCCACAGGCACGTTCATGATGCGTCTTGCCCGATATGGAGGTGCCCTCCTGCTCGTCGCCGTGGCGATGCTGGCCTCCGGCCTGGCTGGCAGTGCGGCCGAGCCCCCTTCTCCTGCCGAGATCCGGCGCCAGTTCGACGAGGCCCGTGAATTGCTCGACGACGGCAAGCCCGTGAAGGCGCGGGCGCTCGTGCAGTCGGCCGCCGCGGACCTCGCGGCCCTGCTCGAGCTCGAGAAGGTGCCGGCGGGAGCGCGGCCGCTGATCGATGTCTGCAAGGAACTGCGCAGCGACCTCGAGCTCGAGGGGGTGGACGTGGCGGCGATCACGATCCCCAAGGGGAAGCCGGCACGACCGAAGCCCGACACCGTCGCGCCAACGCCACGGCGGCAACCGGCTCGCCCGGCTCCCGGAATCAGCTTCACGCAGCAGGTGGCGCCGGTGCTGCTCACGCATTGCGGCGGCTGCCATGTGAGCGGCCGCAAGGGCGGGTTTCAGATGCAGTCGTATGCGGCGCTGATGCAGGCCGGCGTCGTGCAGCCCGGCGCGGCCAATGCGAGCCGCCTTGTCGAGGTGATCGAGACCGGCGACATGCCCCGCGGCGGCGGCCGCGTGGCCCCGCAGGAACTCGCCCTGCTCATGGCCTGGATCAGCGCAGGCGCCCCGTTCGACGGTCCCGACCCCACGAGCCCTCTGGGAGCCCCCGCCGCCGTTGCCGCGGCTCCCGGCGCTCCGGCGGCCAGCCCCGCCGCCCCGGTCGCGCTCAAGCCCGGCGACGTTTCCTTTGCCTTCGAGATCGCCCCGCTGCTCCTCAAGAACTGCGCCGGCTGCCACGATGACGACCAGCCCGAGGCCCGGTTTTCGATGACCACGTTCGCCCGCCTGTCGACCGGAGGCCGGAGCGGCACGCCCTTCGTCGCGGGCCGGGCCGCCGACAGCCTGCTCGTGCGCAAGATCAAGGGGGCGAGCGGGATCGAAGGGCAGCGGATGCCGAGCAGCAAGCCGCCACTCTCCCCCGAGGCGATCGCGCTCGTCGAGAAGTGGATCGACCAGGGGGCGCGGCTCGACCTGCTCGGGCCCACGTCCGGGCTCACCGAGATCGCGGCCGCGGGCCGGGCTCGCAGCCTCTCGCATGCCGATCTCCGGGCGGCGCGGTTCGCCGCGGCCGAGAAACTCTGGCGGCGCGGCCTTGCCGACGAGCCGCCCACGACCGCACCGCTCGACGACGTGATCGTGATCGGCAATCTCTCGAAGCCCCAGCTCGACAAGGCGGCCGAGGCGGTGGAGAAGGCCGCCGCCGGCGCGAGAAAGCACTTGATCGACGGCGAGGGCCCGCTGCTCAAGGGCGGCGTGGCCTGCCTGCTGTTTGCCAAGGCGTATGACTACTCGAACTTCCGCGAGGTGATTCTCGGGGAGGAGCGACCCAAGGGCCTGACGGGCAATGCCGGCGTCTCGGGCGACGTGGCCTACGGCGCGCTGATCGTGCCCGCGACCTCATCCGAGACGGGCGACGACGACCTCGCCGCGCTCGCCGCCGAACAGATCGCGGCCGCCGCATTCATCGGCCGCGGGGCGCCGCCCTGGTTCGCCCAGGGGGCGGGCCGGGCGGTCGGGATGAAGGTCGCCCCGAAGGCGCCCGTGGCGCGGGCCTGGAAGGCCGAGGTCTCCGACGCGGTCGCGCGGCTCGGCTCCCCGGAAGATTTCTTCGCCGGGAGCGCTGGCCCGGTCGCGGTGGCGGCGATCGGCGGCGGCTTCGTGGCGGAGATCGCCGCATCGCCGGCGAAGCTCCAGGCCCTGGTGGAAAAGATCGACGCCGGTGCGGCCTTCGACGCGGCCTTCGCCGAGGTGTTCAAGGCCCCGCCACAGGCGGTCTTCGCCACGTGGTGTGCGAAGCAGGCCCGTGCATCGATGGGCCGGCGCTAGCCGCCTGCCCGGGCCGGGGAGCGCGGGGCGATACGTTTTCCACCGCAATGCCGTGGCGCCGGGGAATGCGGAGAGCTCGTTCAAATAAGAAGCGGGAGCCTTGGGCCCGGGGCATGTGATCCGAGCGACGCGGCCGGAGCCGTCGCCTTCGGCTATACACGCGACCGGAACCATTGATCGGCCCCCAACGAGCCTCGTTAAGAGCTCACCGGCATGGTTCGACGCAGCACGAACATGGCAGAAAACGTATCGCCGCACACTCCTTTTCACGTCGGCGGCGTCCGCCGCCGGGGCCTCAGAAGTCGGCCGCATCGCGGCCGACCGGTTCCATCGACTTGGTGTTTCGCTCCACGGCCAGCACCACCGTCTGCCGTTCCACGCCATCGGGCGTGCTGGCGATGATCGGCAGCACCTGCCGCTTGTTGGGCAGGTCGACCCGCACGCGGAACGTGCCGTCGGGCTGCACCTTCACCGGCTCGCCCTGGAGCGTGACGTAGGAGCCCGGCTGGGTCGCGCCGTACACGATCATCTCGGCATCGACTTCGAGCTGGAAGTCGCTCACCCGTTCCTCTCCCTCGTCGCCGTCGTTGCTCATCGACGACCGCGACGCGGGCGGGCCCATCGGGCGGCGCAGCCGCTCCTCGAACAGTTCCTGGAGTTCGGTGCTGTTGTTTTCGGGTGAGAACCCGCCGCTCATCGCGTAGATCTTCTCGCAGTCGGCGGCGATGTCGGCCCAGTGGGTGTCGAGCGTGTCCGACTGCAGGCCGGCGGGCGTCGACACCGCGTTGCTGCGGGCCAGGCAGTGGAACCGGCCTGTCGTGGCGAGGTAGCCCACCTCGACGCGGCAGCGCATCGGTGTGCGGATGTCGATGAACCAGTTCTTCACGCCGCCGTGGATGTCGATCGTGCGCACGACCCGCTCGGAGGGGGATCCCTGGAGACCGTTCTCGAGTTCCAAGAGCCGGAGCACGGGGCGGGCGGCATGCCACTCCGGGCCGAGCGCGGCCTCCGCCCGGGCGATGCTCCGCGGAGCCACCTCCCAGAACGTGTGCAGCCAGTGGGGGCCACGCACCATCACCACCATCCGGTCGCGGACGGCGCGGCCCGCCTTGCCGGCCTCCGGCGGCGTGGCCAGGTTTTTCACCCGCTGCAGGCGGGCTCGGGCCTCCTCGATCCTCTGGGCGACGGCGGCGTCGCGGCTGGCCTTGGCCGCGGCTTCGCCGGCGGCCGACTTCGCCGCCGTGCGGGCGAGGCCGGGCTCCACCGCCCGCCTCGACTTGGCCTTGCGGATCAGGGCCCGGATGAGCTGATCCTTCCGCATCGAGTGCCACCCGGCGACGCCGTGCTGCTTTGCGAGGCGGGCCAGGTCGCGGACGGGCTTTTCCTTGAGGTTCGCCGCAGTCACGGTGTGCATCCTTGGGGTGAAAACAGCGGGGACCGAGGGCGGGCGTTCCAGTGATGGAACTCAGTCAACGGTATCCAAGACCGCGAAAAAACGCAAATTCGGACCCACCCACAAGGGTGGTGTGCCCGGCGTTTTCAGGCTGATTCGGGCCCGTCGGCGGGCCGGCGAGGCGGTCAGTCGCCGCGGAGCTTGAGGCCCCGCTCGGCCAGTTTCTCGCGGACCTCGTTGAGGCTCGTGACCCCGAAGTTCTTGCACTCCATGAGGTCTTCGCCCGTGCGCCGCACGAGCTCGCCGATCGTCGCGATCCCCAGCTTCGTCGTGCACTTGCGGGCCCGCACCGAGAGGTTCAGTTCGGCGATCGGCAACGAGTAGATCTCCTGCTCGTCGGCCGACGGCTCCGCGGCTTCGACGGCGGCCTCCTCGGCGGCGGCGGGCGCGGCCATCTGGCCGAGCGACAGCCCCTTGCTGGCGAGCATCTCCTTGATCTCGACGAGGCTCGTCTCGCCGAAATTCTTGCTCTCGAGCAGTTCGGCCTCGGTCGTCCGGGCGAGATCCCCGAGCGTCATGATGCCCATCTTCTGGAGGCAGTTACGGCTGCGGACCGAGAGTTCGAAATCGGTCACCGGCAGCGCCATCGCCTGGTCGAGCCGGTCGCGGGTGCGGAGCGTCTGCTGCTCGACCTTGAGATCGTCGGAGGCGGTCGAATCCTTGAGGAACAGCCGGGCCCGCGGATGGTCGGGGAACGCCTCGAGCACCCGCTTGTAGCACCGCTGGGCCGCCGTGAAATCGTCTTCATCCTCGTACAGCAGGCCGAGGTTCACGAGCGCGCCGACGGTTCCCGGATACCGCTTCAGCGACCGCTCGTAGCAGTCCTTCGCCTCGTCGTCGTTGCCCAGGCGGTCGTTGATCACGCCCATCACGAACAACGCCGTGGGATGGCCGGGATCGATGGCGACCGCCTTCTCGAGGGCGCTGGCGATATCGGCGACGGCCGCCCCTTCGTCCGCGAGCATCGCCCCCTTGAGGGCCCAGTAGTCGGCCGATTTCTCGCGGTTCGGCACCTTCTCGAGGATCGCGCCGGCGTCGGCGGCGCGGCCCGCGGCCCGCAGCACCTCGGCGCTCGCTGCGCCGCAGGCGGCTGCGTCGTAGCCGGCCTTGCGGGCGGCCTCGAAGGCTTCGCAGGCCTTGTCGACGTGGGCAGGGTCGGTCGCGGCGAGGGCCGCGTGGGCACGGCCCTGATAGTAGAGGGCGAGGGCGCCGCCGTCGCCCGACTTGAGCGTGGCGAGGGCATCGTGCGACCGGCCGAGCAGGTGCTGGCACACGCCGAGCCGCACCGACGCCGCGGGGCTCCGCTCTCCGGACCGCTCCATTTCCTGGACGGCGCCGCGGAGGTCGCGGTGGGCCGCTGGATCGGTGCCGAGGGCCTCGAGCAGGTTCCTGATTTCGGTGGGGCCGAAGGCGCCCGTCCCGGTGACGAGTTCGCGGACGTCGAGAGTGGCTGCGGAGATCATGCGATGGGCCTCGGGAACTCGGGAGTTAGGGGCGTGCAAGCCAGCGGCGGGAGTCGAACCCGCAACCCCCGCATTACGAATGCGGTGCTCTGCCAATTGAAGCTACGCTGGCGCCGACACCCGACCGCCGGGGAGCGGCCGGAAACCCGCAAATTAGCGCACGAATCGGGCCACCGTCAAGGGACGCCCCGCCAGCGGCGGGCTCTGGAAGGAAGCCGGAGCGGAACCGACGGGGCTCGCCGCGCGGGGCGGCTGGGCATGCCTCCCTCAGGGGGCCAGTGCAGGAAACAAAAAAAGTGGGACCTCTGACCCGGCAGGAGCGTCCTGCCATGGACAATGCGGGTCAGGGGCAAGGCGACCGCACCGTCCGGGGAAAGTCGGAGGCCCCACTTTTGAGTTTTGAGTGGGTGTCGGGGCGTGTCCCCGACGGCTCTTGGAGAGATGCACGGGCCGTGCCAATCGGGAAATTTTTCGGAGGTGCGTATTCCCCGGGTGGAATCGAATGCGGAGGAATCGCTGGAGCGTCGGGTGCAGCAAAACGCCTGAGGATTCTGCCGCGCGCGCGGCATTTTGCGGCGCACCGCCTCGGCGGGGATCGCGCTCGGTATGATTCTTCGCGGTCGGCGTGACTTCTCGCCGGCAACGCTCACGCGGAGACGTCCCGGTGTATCCTCGCCTGCCAGCCATCATCGGCCCGCATCGCTGCGGTCCCGGCCAGCCGCTCCTCGTGATTGCGGGCCCCTGCGTGATCGAGACGGAGTCGCTCTGCCTGCAGATCGGCGAGGCGCTCGCGTGCCTCGCGACGCGGCTGCCGATCCAGGTGGTGTTCAAGGCTTCGTTCGACAAGGCGAACCGCACGAGCGCCGGTGCCTTCCGTGGCCTCGGCCTCGACGAAGGGCTCGCCGTGCTCGACAAGGTGCGCCGGGCGACCGGGCTGCCGGTGACCACCGACATCCACCTGCCCGAGCAAGCCGCGCCTGCGGGCCGCGTCTGCGACCTGATCCAGATCCCCGCCTTCCTCTGCCGCCAGACCGACCTCCTGCTTGCCGCCGCCGCGACCGGCCGGGCCGTGAACGTGAAGAAGGGGCAGTTCCTCGCCCCGGCCGACATGAAGCACCCCATCGCCAAGCTCCTCGCCGGCGGCTGCCAGGACATCTGCCTCTGCGAGCGGGGCACGTTCTTCGGCTACGGGCGGCTCGTCAACGATTTCGCCGGCCTCGTCACGATGCGGTCGTTCGGGGTGCCGGTGATCTTCGACGCCACACATTCGGTGCAGCAGCCGGCGAGCCTCGGCGGCGCAACGGGGGGCGACCGGGAACTGGTGGAGCCACTGGCGCGGGCGGCGGCGGCCGTGGGGATCGACGGCGTGTTTTTCGAGACCCATCCGGATCCGGATTCGAGCCCCAGCGACGGTCCGAACATGGTGCCGCTCGACCGGCTGGAGGGATTGCTCGAGCGTGTGTTGCGCATCCACGAGGCGAGGCAGGCCTGCGGCGTTGAAACGGGGCAGCACGCATGAGCAGCATCGGCGCGGGGATGCGCCGCGTGTGGGGCGGGTCGATCGCGGGCCTGGTGCTGGCCGTTGCCGCCGGCTGCGGTGGCGGCGAGATGCCCGTCCGCGCCGTCCGCTCCGAGGCGGCCGGATCCGCGGCGCCGAGGTCGGCGCAGGCAATGCCGCCGGCCGTGCGTCAGCAGTTGCTCGACGGCGCGATGGCCGTGCTCGGCCGGCTCGATGGCTACGACGAAGCGGCAGCATTTGCGCAGGTGTTCGACCGTCTCAACCAGTGGAGCCACGGCATGGTGCTGGCAGGCAGCGATGTCGGCACCGGCTGGAAGCTCGACCCGCTTCAGGCCACGCTGCCGCCGGCGCTCGCCGCAGTGGCCCCTGCAGAGGCCCTCGGGAGCGGCGTATTCGACGCAGGCGAAGACGTGCCGGCGCTCCGCGACCAGCGCTGGCTCGCCGACATCGCCGCCACGGCCCGCGGCGACGCGGTCGACGACCTCGACGTGGCCCGCAATCTCTTCGACTGGACGGTGCGATCGCTCGCGCTCACGAGCGATCCGCCGCTCGTGCCGACCGACGCGAATCCGGGCACGCGCTGGTTTTCCCTCGGCGAAGTGCTGCTCGCAGGACGCGCGAGCGGAGCCCAGCGGGCGTGGGTGTTTCTGG
>JBJSZP010000395.1:0-3546 GCA_046090365.1 Planctomycetia bacterium | reverse complement strand
CTGGGAAAACCCTTCGGCGGGGGCCGGTTCGATGCCCATGAGGCCGCCTCCTCGACGGCGGCGGTGCTCGGATCGACCGCCGTGTCGATCCTGTACTGCATCGGCATCCTCTCGGCCGTCTTCCATTTTGCGAACGGCCTCTGGACGCTCGGCATCACCTGGGGCCTGTGGACGAGCCCGGCCGCCATGCGGCGGGCCAGCTGGGTGAGCGTGGTCGTGGGAGTCTTGCTCGGCGGTGCGGGGCTCGGCGCACTCGCGGGCATGCGGCGGGTCGACGTGGAACAGGCGCGTGTGATCGAAGACCGGATGGACGAGGTGAAGCGGATGCTCGAGGGCAAGGCGTCGGTGGGAGGTCCCGCCGTCGTGTCGCCCCCCGCGCCGTCCGCCGTGCCCGTCTCGACGCCGGCATCATCCCGAGGGAGGTGACGCGATGGCTCAAGGGCGTGTTCTGGTGATCGGCGGCGGCCTCGCCGGCCTGTCGGCCACGATGCGGCTGGCGGAGCTCGGCGTGGGCGTGGACCTCGTGAGCCTCGTGCCGGTGAAGCGGTCGCACAGCGTGTGTGCCCAGGGGGGCATCAACAGCGTCAACGCCCTCACGCGGCAGCAGGGCGACAACGAGTGGAAGCACTTCGACGACACCATCTATGGGGGCGATTTCCTCCAGCACCAGCCGCCGGTCAAGGAGATGACCGACTGGGGGCCGCGGATCATCGACCTGATGGACCGGCTCGGGGTGCCCTTCAACCGCACCCCCGAAGGGTTTCGCGACCAGCGGCGGTTCGGCGGCACGCTCTACAAGCGGACCGCCTTCGCCGGCGCGACGACGGGCCAGCAGCTGCTCTACGCGCTCGACGAGCAGGTGCGCCGCTACGAGGCCGAGGGCCGCGTGAAGAAGTGGGAGTTCTGGGACTTCCTCGAACCGGTGATCGACGACAGTGGCCGCTGCCGCGGCGCCGTCTGCCAGGACCTCGTGTCGATGAAGTTCCATGCCTTCCCGGCCGACGCCGTGGTGCTCGCCACCGGCGGCTGCGGCCTCGTGTATGGCCGCTCGACGATGTCGATGGTCTGCACCGGGAGCGCCGTGAGCCGGGCCTACCAGGCCGGCGCCTGGTATGGGAACGGCGAGTTCATCCAGGTGCACCCGACCGCGATTCCCGGCGCCGACAAGCTGCGGCTGATGAGCGAGAGCGCCCGCGGCGAGGGCGGCCGCGTGTGGGTGCCGCGCACGCCGCAGGACCCGCGCGACCCCCGCGACATCCCCGAGGCCGAGCGGTATTACTTCCTCGAGGAGCGCTATCCGAAATACGGCAACCTCGTGCCGCGCGACATCGCCACGCGCGAGATCTTCGACATCTGCACCACCGACGGCCTCTCCGTGGAGAAAGACCGCCTTTGCGTGTACCTCGATCTCACGCACCTCCCGCGGGAGATGCTCGACCGCAAGCTCGGCGGCATCCTCGAGATCTACGAGAAGTTCCAGGGCGTCGACCCGCGGTCGGTGCCGATGAAGATCTTTCCGGCGGTGCACTACTCGATGGGCGGCCTGTGGGTCGACTACGAGCGGAGCGCCTCCGGCGGCATGGAAGAGGGGGCGATCCGCAACCAGCAGACGAGCGTCCCCAGCCTGTACGCGATCGGTGAGTGCGACTACCAGTACCACGGCGCCAACCGCCTTGGGGCCAATTCGCTGCTCTCCTGCATCTTCAGCGGGCTGTTCGTCGCCCCGAGCCTCGTCGCGGCCACGTCGGGAGCGAAGCCCGGCGACGGCTCGCGGCTGTTCGACGCCGCCCTCCGGCGGCAGGAGCAGCGGCACGAATCGCTCCTGGCCCGCCGTGGCGGCGACGAAAACCCGTATGCCCTCCACCAGGAGCTCGGCAACCTGATGACGCGCGTCGCCACGGTGGTCCGGCGGAACGAGCAGCTCGCGGCGGCGTACGGCGAGGTGTGCGACCTGGAGGCCCGCTGGCAGCGGTGCTCCCTCTCCGACACGGGCAACTGGACGAACCAGAACGTCGTGTTCACGAAGGCGCTCGGCGACATGTTTCCGGTGGCCAAGCTGATCCTCAAGGGCGCGCTCCTGCGCGACGAATGCCGCGGGGCGCACTACAAGCCGGCGTTCTCGATGCCGGGGATCGCGGCCACCGATCCGGCGGCGAAGCGTCGCGAGGCCGAGGCCTGGTGCGATCGTTTCGAGGAGAACACCAAGAAGTGGCTCAAGAGCACGATCGCCCGCCACGGCGCCGACGGCCATCCGCAGATTTCCTACGAAGACATCGACACCTCGCTGATCCCGCCCCGGCCCCGCCTCTACGGCCTCGTCGGAGCCGACGTGATCGAGGAGGTGTGGAAGGAGCGGAGCCAGAAGGCCGCCGGCAACGGTGCGGCGACGGCCGCCCGGCCCGAGCCCGTGGGCGTCACCTGAGAAAAGTGTTTCACGCGTGAGGTGCAGACCATGATCCAGGCAGTTCAGCCGTCGAGCGTCGACCACGACCGAGACACGCATGGCACGGGGGCGGCCGCGGCCGACCACGCCTCGGCCCCGCGGATGATCCACGTGCGCGTGCTGCGCCAGGATGCGCCGGGCGAGGAGAGCTACTGGGAGCGGCATGCCGTGCCCTACGAGCCCAACATGAACGTGATCAGCGTCCTCCAGCGGATCGCCGAACGGGCCCGCGCCGAGGACGGCCGTCAGGTGGCGCCCGTGGCATGGGACTGCAACTGCCTCGAGGAGGTGTGCGGTTCGTGCACGATGCTTGTCAACGGCCGAACCCGCATGGCCTGCTCGGCCCTCGTCGATCGCCTGCTCGAGGAGAGTCCCGGTGAGATCGAACTGCGACCGATGTCGAAGTTTCCCGTGGTTCGCGACCTCAAGGTGGACCGCGGCCGGCTCTTCCGGGCCCTGGAGCGCGTGAAGGCCTGGGTGCCGGTGGACGGGTCATACGACCACGGCCCCGGCCCGCGGATCTCCCCCGAGGAGCAGGAAGACGCCTACCCGCTCTCCACGTGCATGAGCTGCGGCTGCTGCCTGGAGGCCTGCCCGCAGTACACGAAGATCGAGGTGGTGCGTCGCGACGACGAATCGGAGGCCGACTTCGAGAAGCGGCGTGCCGCCGCCTACGACCGCGGGTTCCTCGGCGCCCACGCCGTGAGCCAGGCCGTGCTCTTCAACGGCCACCCGACGGGCCGGATGATCGCCGACGAGCGGCTCGGCGCGCTCACCTCTGCTGGCGGCATCCAGATGTGCGGCAACGCGCAGAACTGCGTGGCCGTGTGCCCGAAGCACATCCCGCTCACGCGGTCGATCGCCCGCGCCGGCCGTGCCGCGACGGTCTGGGCAATCAAGCGCCTCTTCGACCGCTGAGCCACGCGCAGGACAGGCTTCAGCCTGTCACGCCTTTCGTCAGGTGCCGGCTCGTGACTGCCCAGACCCTCTCGCCGGACGTTCGCCTCAGCCCTCCAGGCTTCGGCTCTCTGCATGTCCGCTTCGCTTTCGCCATCCATGGCTGCGCTCGCTCCCATAGCCCGCTCGAGGGCATGGGCAGCCCC
>JBJSZP010000394.1:0-993 GCA_046090365.1 Planctomycetia bacterium | reverse complement strand
GATTTCGGGGCAGGCGCGGTCGACGGCTTCGTGACCCAGGTCACGGCCGTTCCGGAGCCGGGCTCTCTGCTCCTCGCGGCCTGCGGCATGGCGATCGTCGCCGCCTCGGCCTCGCGGCAGCGGCGATTCCGCCGCGACGGACGCTGAAAAACCAGAGCGCGAGCCTTTTCGCGTCAGCCGATCGTGCCCCGGTTGAGCAGCCCTTCGATGAGCGCCCCCCGGGTGTCGAGCGACGTCGTGCGCAGTTTCGACTCGGGCCGCTGGAGGATCTCGCGGAGCTTCATCAGTTTCCGGCCGCCCGACTGGGCGTCGTAACTGTTGAAGGCGATCGCGAGCCGCCGGTCGGGATCGACGTCGCGGCCCGAGTTGCGGATGGCAGAGGGCGTGCCGCTGGCGTCGCGGACAACCTCGAACGGCCACAGCGTGCGGTCCGACTTCTTGTCGCCGGCGTCCTCCGCCACGATCGTGAGCAGGTCGCGAGCAGTCACCTCGGCCGTGGCGAGCATGTTTTCGTAGGGAATGATCTTCCAGCAGTCGGCGACGGTGAGTTCGCCGGGCTGGAGATCGCCCGCGCCGAACGTGCCGTGGAACACGCCCTCCACCGGCGTCTGGTTGCGTCGCAGCGCCGCGGCAAACATCTCGCAGAGCAGGTTCGCGACGCCGCTCCCTCGGCCCTTGCCGTCGATCGGCCGCTGCACCGTGGCCACGCGGCGGGCGAGCTGCTCGTCGGCCTTGGCGAGATCGGGCCGGGCCCGCTCCATCACTGCCGGATCGAGTGCGAACCGGTCATCCATCAACACGGTAAAAGCCCGGCGCTCCACGAGCCGGTGGCTGTCGACGTCGAAGGTGAGATCGATCCGGCCGCAGTGGATGCCGTGGTAGTTGGCCTGCGAGCAGAGCACGTCGTGGAGCGACCACGACGGCTGGTTCTGATGCGAGTGGCCGGCGAGGTAGACGTCGACTCCCTCGGCATCGCGCAAGAGTTCACGGACG
>JBJSZP010000393.1:0-2910 GCA_046090365.1 Planctomycetia bacterium | reverse complement strand
CGCGTCGACCGCACCTACGGCTATCCCGTGCCCTACCGCTGTTTTTATTCCAAAGACATTGAAAATCTCTTCATGGCCGGCCGCTGCATCTCCGTGACGCATGAGGCGCTCGGCACGGTGCGGGTGATGAAGACGTGCGGCATGATGGGCGAGGTGGTGGGCAAGGCGGCGAGCGTGGCCGTGAAGCACGGCGTGACGCCGCGGGGCGTGTATGAAAAATACTGGGGCGAGATGCACGAGCTGTTGCAGCTGCCGGGCAAGGCCCGGCGGGCGACGCTCCAGTCGGCGATCGAGATTCCGGCCGACGCCCTGCCGCTCGCCCCGCCCGAGGGTCCGCCGACGGGCATCGACGCCAGAAAACTCGCGGTCTCGAAGGGAGCCGTCATCCGCGACGACACGGAGGCCGTGCGGGCTGGCGGCTGGCAGGGGAGCGACAGCCTCAAGGGCTACGTGGGCACCGGCTATCTCTTCGCGAGCGCCGACTCGGGCGCGACGGCGAAATACGAACTTCAGGCGCCGGTGGCCGGCACCTACGACGTACTCGTCTCCTGGCAGCCGCACAAGAACCGCGGCTCCGCGGTGCCGGTGCTCGTGGAGACGGCCGAGGGCCGCACGAGCGTGCGGTTCGACATGCAGAAGCCGGCGCCGCTCGACGGCTTCGGCTCGGCCGGGAAGGTGCGGCTCGGCAGGGGCGACTCGTGCGTGGTCGTGATCTCGACCGACGGCGCCAAGGGCAACGCCCACGCCGACGCCGTGATGCTCGTGCCCGCCAAGTAGGCTAGGCTTTGGCCTCGCCTCCACTGTCGTTCATGAAACTCCGTCTTCTCGTCGCCCACGCGGCTCGCCTCGCCGTCGTCGCGGCGCTCGCGTGGCTCGTCCACGCCGAGCACCGGGCGTTTCTCGCGCGGCAGTCGGGGGCCGACCTCGCGACGCTGCCCATGGATCGCATCCGCCGGCACCTGCCCGAGGCGGCGGCGATCGGGGGTGATGCGGATTCACTTGCCGGCGCCCGCGACCTCGTCGACGCCGCCGGCGAGCGCGTGGGCACGATTTTCAAGACGTCTCCTGCCGGCGACACCGCAATCGGCTTCTCCGGCCCCACCGACCTGCTCATCGTCTGCGACCGCGACCGCCGCGTGGCCGGCGTCGAGATCCTCTCCAGCCGCGACACCCGCGACCACGTGTCGGCGATCGAGCGCGACGAGCGATTCCTGGCGTCGTTTCGCGGCACATCGCTCGCCGACCTCGAATCCCTGGCGACAGGCAAAATCGACGCCGTGGGCGGCTCCACGCTCACATGCCTGGCGATCGCGGAGGCGCTCTCGCTGCGGCTCGGCGGCTTGGCCGCAGGCAGCCGATTCGCCACGGCCCCCACCCTTGACGATCTCAGGAAAATCTTCCCCGACGCCGTGGCGATCGAGCCCGACGCCGGCGATCCCGCCGTGATCCGCGTCCAGGCGGCCGACCGGATCCCGCTCGGCTGGGCGCTCCGCACGAGCCCCGCGGCCGACCGCGTGATCGGCTACCAGGGCCCCACCGACGCCGTGATCGGCTTCGACACGCAGGGAAAAGTCGCCGGCGTGGCGGTGCTCGCCACGTTCGACAACGAGCCCTACGTGGGCTACGTTCGCGACGACCGGGCGTTTCGCCGCGTCTACCGCGGGATGACGCTCGAGGAACTCGCGGGCCTCGACCCGGCGGCCACCGGCATCGAGGGCGTGAGCGGGGCCACGATGACGAGCCAGGCGGTCGCGGAGGGGATCGTGCGGGCCGTGCGGGCGCACGCGGCCCCGTCCGCCACGGGCCGCTCGTGGGTGGCCTCGCTGCGCCGCGACCTCGACGGGCCGCGGCTCGGCGCCCTCGCACTCATCGCGACGGCGATCGTGACGGCGTTCACGCGGGCCCGCGGCACGTGGTTTGGCAGGCTCGCCCTGCCGCTGGCCGTGCTCGCATATCTTGGATTCGGGGCGGGCGCGCTCCTCTCGCAGGCGCAGATCTGGGGCTGGGCCCAGGCGGGGGTGCCGCGCGGGGCCGTCGTGCTCGCGGCGCTCGCCGCCGCCGCGGTCGTGCTCCCGGCGACGACCCGCAAAAACGTCTACTGCTCGCACCTCTGCGCCCACGGTGCGGCGCAGCAGTTGCTCGTGCGGTTCGCGAAGCCGAAGCGGAGCGTGCCCGCGCGGCTGCGGCCGTGGCTCGCAGCGCTCCCCTGGGCCCTGCTCGTGCTCGCGATCCTCGTCGCGGTCTTCCACCTGCCGCTCAACCTCGTCGACCTCGAGCCGTTCGACGCCTATCTGCCCACGGTCGCCGGCATCGCGGCCCTCGCGATCTTCGCCGTGAGCCTCGTGGCAAGCGCCTTCTATCCGATGGCCTACTGCCGCCACGCCTGCCCCACGGGCGCCCTCCTCGACCACCTTCGGCTCAACAGCCGCTCCGACCGTTTTTCTTGGCGCGACGGCCTTTTGCTCGGCTGCCTCGCCGCCGCCACGCTCGCCCACTGGTGGCCCCGATGAAAAAAGGTGCCAGCCACCAAATTTGGGTAATTTGCCATGTTGCCTGGATTTGGTGGCTGGCACCTTTTTCTTCTGCCGCGGACCTTCTCACCGTCGCCGGGCCGGGGATGGGCACGACGTACCGCGTGACGCTCGGCAGCGACATCCCGGGCCTGACACTGGGCGAAGTGCACCGCGAGGTCGAGGACGTGCTCGCCGGGGTCGATCGGGCGCTCAGCACCTGGCGTAGTGACTCGGACGCCAGCCGATTCAACCGGGTGCGGGCAGGAGAATGGGTGGCCGTGGCCCCCGACCTCGTGGCCGTCGTGGCAATCGCCCGGCGGGTGCACGACGACACGGGCGGAGCCTTCGACATCACGGCAGTCGCGGGCGCCGTGGCGGGCATGCACCTCGTCGAGAT
>JBJSZP010000392.1:0-3864 GCA_046090365.1 Planctomycetia bacterium | reverse complement strand
CGCGGCAGCCGCGGCGCTCGCGGCCGAGCTCGAGACCGCTCACGACGTCTGGCGGCAGGCGTTCGGGGGCTTCATGGTCGAGCCGGCGGAACAGGAGAAGGCGTTCGAGGGCCGGTCGCGACCCGGGAGCCACGGCCCGTTTGCCGCCACGTTGTTCGCCGACCGCGCCGCCTACGTCGCCGAACTCGAAAAACTCGAGCCCACGATCGCCCGCACACTCGGGCTCTACTGGATGCCGACGCGGACAGCCTATTTCTTTCCACCCGGCGACGGCGCCGACGAGCCGGGCCCCTCCACGATCCATCACGAGGCCGCGCACCAGCTCTTCGCCGAGACGCGGAAGACGAGCCCGCTCGCCGGCGAGCGCTGCGGCTTCTGGGCGCTCGAGGCCGCCGCCTGCTACCTGGAGAGCCTCGAGCCCGCGCCGTATGGCTGGACGCTCGGCGGCCGCGACGCCGGCCGCACGCCGGCCGCCCGGGAGCGGCTCATCGACGACGGGTTTTACGTTCCCTTGGAGGAACTGTGCGGCCTCGGCCGCGCGGAACTCCAGGCCGACGATCGGCTGCCGGCCATCTACAGCCAGATCTCGGGCCTCGCCGACTTCTTCATGAACGGCGAGCAGGGAAAGTATCGCGAGGCGTTCGTCGAGTATCTCGTGCGGATCTACACGGGCACAGTCTCTCCCGACACACTCGCGCGACTCTGCGGCACGAACTACGCCGACCTCGACGATGCCTACCGGCGCCACATGGCCCGCTGACCTCGCCGTTCGTTGACGGTCGATCTCCGCGGGCCGTAGACTCCTGGGCCGATCGAGCCTTGTTTTTCTGGAGATTCTTCATGTCAGCCCCGTCCGCCGCCGCGCCGCGCGCCCCCCACGCCACCGATCTCGACCGCCTCGCGATCGACACGATCCGCACGCTCTCGATGGACGCGGTGGAGGCCGCCAAGAGCGGCCACCCCGGCACGCCGATGGCCCTGGCGCCGGTGGCCTTCACGATCTGGAAGGAATTCCTCCGCTACGACCCGGCCAATCCCGCCTGGCCCAACCGCGACCGGTTCGTGCTCTCCTGCGGCCATGCATCGATGCTCCTCTATTCCCTGATCCACCTCGCCGGCATCCGGCGGGGCGGCTCGGCCGACGCCACCCGCGACGTGCCCGCCGTGTCGCTCGACGAGATCAGGAAATTCCGCCAACTCGACAGCGTGTGCGCCGGCCACCCCGAGCACCACATGACCGCCGGCATCGAGACGACGACCGGCCCGCTCGGCCAGGGCTGCGGCAACTCCGTGGGCATGGCGATGGCGTCGAAGTGGCTCGCCGCCCACTACAACCGCCCGGGCCACGAAGTGTTCGACTACGACACCTACGTGCTCTGCAGCGACGGCGACCTGATGGAGGGCGTGGCCGCCGAGGCCGCCTCGATCGCCGGGCACCTGAAGCTCTCGAACCTGTGCTGGGTGTACGACGACAACGCGATCACGATCGAGGGGGAGACGCACCTCGCCTTCAGCGAACATGTCGGCCAGCGGTTCGAAGGGTTGGGCTGGCGGGTCGAGCACGTGGCCGAT
Source organism: Planctomycetia bacterium (assembly GCA_046090365.1). Taxonomy (GTDB): domain Bacteria; phylum Planctomycetota; class Planctomycetia; order Pirellulales; family UBA1268; genus RGVT01. Next base: position 2,292 of record JBJSZP010000392.1, on the reverse strand, counting down.
GCCAACGACACCGCCGCCCTGAGGAAGGCGCTGCAGGCTTTCAAGGCGGAGAAGGACCGGCCGACGCTCGTCATCGTGAAGAGCGTGATCGGCTACGGGGCGCCGAAGAAGGCCGGCTCGCACGAGGCCCACGGAGCGCCTCTGGGCCCCGACGAGATCAAGGGGGCCAAGGCGGCCTACGGCTGGCCGGCCGAGGCATCGTTCTTCGTGCCGCCGGAGGTGCCGGAGCACTTCGCGAAGACGTTCGGCGCCCGCGGCCGGCAGGCCCATGAGGCCTGGCAGAAGACCGTCGCCGACTACGGGAAGACGCAGGCCGCGCTCGCCGCCGAACTACACGACTTCCTCGACGGCCGGCTGCCCCAGGGATGGGACAAGGGAATCCCGACGTTCCCCGCCGACGCGAAGGGGCTCGCCAGCCGCGTGTCGTCGGGCAAGGTCCTGCAGGCACTGAGCGCCTCCGTGCCCTGGTTCCTCGGCGGCTCGGCCGACCTCGCCCCCTCGACGATGACGCTCATCCAGGCGGAGAAGGGATTCGGCCCCGGCTCCTACGGCGGCCGCAATTTTCATTTCGGCATCCGCGAGCACGGCATGGCTTCGGCGTGTAACGGTATGGCCCTCTCCGGCCTGCGGCCCTACTGCGCCACGTTCTTCGTATTCTTCGACTATCTCAAGCCGGCGCTCCGGCTTTCGGCGCTCGGCCACCTGGGCGTGGTGTACGTGCTCACGCACGACTCGATCGGACTCGGCGAGGACGGCCCCACGCACCAGCCCATCGAGCAGCTCGCGAGCGCCCGCGCGGTGCCCGGCCTCTCGGTGTTTCGCCCCGGCGACGCCAACGAGGTGGCCGAGACCTATCGCGTGGTGATGCAGCGGCCCGACCGCCCAGCCGTGATCGTGCTCTCGCGGCAGAACATCCCCACGCTCGACCGCACGGGCCTCGGCGCGGCCAGCGGCACCGCCCGCGGTGCCTACGTGCTCAAGGACGCCCCGAACGCCAAGCCCGCCTGCATCCTGATCGGCACCGGCAGCGAGGTGCAGCTGTGCCTCGACGCGGCGGCGAAGCTCGCCGAATCGGGCGTGCACGCCCGCGTCGTGAGCATGCCGAGTTGGGACCTGTTCGCGGAGCAGGACGCGGCCTACCAGGAGAGCGTGCTGCCGGCGGCCGTCACCGCACGGGTGGCCTGCGAGGCGGCCTGCGGCTTCGGATGGGAAAAATGGCTCGGCCCGCGCGGGAAATTCATCGGCATGACGTCGTTCGGCGCCTCGGCCCCCGCCCCGTCCCTCTACAAGCACTTCGGCATCACCGCCGACGCCATCGCCGCCGCGGCGAAGTCGCTGCTGTGAGCGTTGCTACGTCGGACGGTCTTCAGCCTGTCATGCCTCACCGCGCCCAATCCGGCTCGTGACTGCCCGGACCCCCTCGCTTGACGTTCGCCGCGGCCCTCCCGGCCTCGGCTCTCTGCGTGTCCGCTTCGCTTTCGGCATCCATGCCTGCGCTCGCTCCCACAGCCCGCTCGGGGGCACGGGCAGCCCCGAGCCTCCTCAACTGGCTTGACTGGAAAGGGGGGAGGCGAGGGGTTGCCCCTACCATTGAGCCGGCGTATGCAGGCAAGCGCAGCCCGGGCACCGATTCGCCGAAGGCGAATTGGTCGTGCGCAGCGCAGCCGGAGTCGAGTGAACGGAGGCCTGGAGGGCCGCAGTGAACGTCCGGCGACGGGATATGGGGAGCCCGAAGCCGGCGCGCGCCAACAAGGCACGACAGGCTGAAGCCTGTCCTACGTGTTCCCGCGTACAATCGCGACATGCACGAGGTCTTCGAGCACACCGCCGACCTGGGGCTGCGCGTCGAGGCCGCCTCGCTGGAAGGGCTCCTCGCCGAGGCTGGCGCGGGGCTGTTCGAGATCCTGGCGGGCGATCTCGCTCAGATCCGGCCGCGCCAGGAACGGGCGTTCGACGTGCCAGGTACCGATCCCGCCTGGCTGCTGCTCGACTGGACGACGGAGCTGCTGGCCGCGTTCACCGTCGACAAGATGCTGTTCCGCGAGTTCGCGGTGACTGTCCATGCGACGGGCCTGCGCGGCACGGCCCGGGGCGAGCCCTATGATCCGGCGGTTCATACACTTGCCCACGAGATCAAGGCCGTGACGCAGCACGAGCTCGACGCGCACAAAACCCCCACGGGCTGGGAAGCGACGCTGATCGTGGACATATGAACGGGCAAAGCCGCACCACCGAGATCGAACGCTCCTTCGCCGGCCCGCTCGAGCGCGTCGACGAGTGCTGCTACCGGAT
>JBJSZP010000391.1:0-5454 GCA_046090365.1 Planctomycetia bacterium | reverse complement strand
GGGGGGGCCGCCCGGGGAAGCGGGTATATTTGAGTCTCGTCATCCCCTTCCTTTCGAGACCGTCAGCGACCACCCGTCGCCGCGGGCTCCGATGTCTCGCACGACCATCGCGGTTGTCGATTCCAAACGCCTGCTGACGATCTTCGGTCCTCGCGACCAGCACTTGCGGCGGATCCGCTCGGCGCTCGGCGTCGGTGTCTCGGCCCGTGACGACTCGATCCAGATCGAGGGCGAAGAGCCCGCCGTGCTCAAGGCGACGGAGGTGTTCGAGCAGCTCGACCGGATCGCCCGCGACCAGGGCACCGTGGAGCCCGACCAGGTGGCCCACCTGCTCGCGATCGCCACCGGGGAGAAGCCCGCCGCTCCGCACGACCCGATCGAGGTGCAGCGGCCGGGCCGACAGGTGCAGCCGCGGTCGGAGGGACAGGCCGCCTACGTGAAGGCGATCCGCGAGAACGACATCGTGCTCTGCTCCGGCCCCGCCGGCAGCGGCAAGACGTTTCTCGCCGTGGCGATGGCCGTGGCGGCGCTGCGGGCCGAGCAGGTGCGGAAGATCGTGCTCGTGCGGCCGGCCGTCGAGGCGGGCGAGAGCCTCGGGTTCCTGCCGGGCGACCTCCAGGCCAAGATCAATCCCTACCTGCGGCCGCTCCTCGACGCGCTCCGCGAGATGATGGACTACGACGTGCTCAAGCGGCTCACGGAGCAGGACGTCGTGGAGATGATCCCGCTCGCCTACATGCGCGGCCGCACGCTCAACAACGCCTTCATCATCCTCGACGAGGCGCAGAACACCACGATCTCGCAGATGAAGATGTTCCTCACCCGGCTGGGGATCGGCTCGAAGATGGTGATCTCCGGCGACACGACGCAGATCGACCTGCCTCCCAACCGCTCGAGCGGCCTCGTCGACGCGATGAACCGCCTCCAGGACGTGCGCGGCTGCTGCCGCGTGCGGCTCGGCGGGCAGGACATCGTCCGCCATCCGCTCGTGCAGCGGATCGTCGACGCCTATGACGACCAGACGTGAGCCGCCATCTCCCATGACGATCGCCCCGTCCTCCTACCAGCGCCGTGCCCGCCGTGGCGGCTCCGTCGAGGGCCCGCAGGGGTTCTGGGGCGCGCTCGTCGAGCGGATCTCACGGGCGGAAAACCTCGTGCGGCTGGCGCTGTGCCTCGCTGGCGGGATCGTGCTGCTCGTGCTCCTGCACGGCTGGAGCGAGCCGCAGCCCTTCCGCAAGGGCTCGATCGCGCCGCACGGCGTGGTGGCACGGGTGCCGTTCGAGAAGCCCGACCCCGACCGCACGCGGGCAGCCCAGGAGCGGGCCGCGGCGCAGGTGCGGGTCGTCTACTCGCAGGACAAGGCGCCGCTCGTGCGGCTCCGCGACGGCCTCAAGAACCGCGTCGCCGAGATCGCCTCCGCCGAGACGCTCGCCGCCGTGTCGCGCGAGGAGTGGCTCGAGTTCGCGCCGGACGCGGCGAAGGCGCTCGAGAAACTGCCGAAACTCGCCCCGGGCGAGAAGCCCGCCAAGCCCGAGGCCCCGGTGGCCCCGGAGCCGCCCGCGCCGGACAAAGACGGCGAGAAGCAGGCCGCCAAGGCCAAGGACGCCGCGAAGGAGCCGGCGGCGGAGCCCGCTCCCGAGAAGCCGGCGGTCGACCCGGTCGTGGCCGCCGCCGAGGAGGTGTTTCAGAAGTTTCGGGCCCGGCTCGACACGAAGGAACGGCTGCTCGACTTCGAGAAGGCGCTCGACCGGGCCTTCGCCAACGTCGAGAAGATCGGCGTGCTCGACAAGATCCAGCACGGCCTCGACGAGGGCAGCCAGACGGAGATCGACGTTCATCCGCTCGGCAACACGGCCGAGCTCACGCGCGTGCAGGTGGCCGACGTGCTCTTCGGCGAGGCCAAGGTGCGGCTCAAGGCCGCCATCGAGGAAGAGCTCGGGCCGGGGCCGTTCGCGGAGCGGATCATCGCCTGGGTCGAGCCCAAGCTCGCCGGCTCGCTCGAGATCGACCGCGAATCGACCGCCAAGGCGAAGGCCGACGCGATCGCGAAGACGCCGCAGCAGTTCGTGCGCTACGCGGAGGGCGACGTGATCGCCCCGGCCGGCAAGCCGATCACGGCCGACGAGCTCGTGCTGCTCCAGCGCGAGCACGACGAATATGTGCGGCAGCAGGACGTGCGGCAGCGGGCCGGGCGGGCGGCCTCGATGCTCGGCCTGTTCATCGCGATGTTCACGCTCGCCGGTTTTTATCTCCACCGCCACCACCGCGACGTGCTCGCCGACCTCGGCCATGTGGCGACGCTGCTGGGACTCTCGATCGCGACGGTCGTGCTCTGCCTGCTCTCGGCCCACGAGAATTGGCAGGCGGAGATCGTGCCGCTGCTGGTGTTCGCGATGACGGTGGCGATCGCCTACAACGAGGGCCTGGCGCTCCTGCTCGCCGCCGAGGTGGCGCTCGTGGTGGTGGTGGGCCTGGGCCACAGCCTCGGCGACTATGTCACGCTCACCGCCGCCGCCGCGGCCACGATCTTCTGGATGGGCCGGATCCGGAGCCGCAGCAAGCTGATCTACGTGGGCCTGTGGGCCGGGGCCGTGGCGTTCGCCACGCAGGTGGGGGCGCACCTGCTCGAGGGACGGCCGTTCGACATGCAGCTGCTCGAGGAGGCGGGCCGCCTCGGCGTGTGGACGCTGCTCGCCGGCTTCCTGATGACGGGCCTCCTGCCCTTCATCGAGCGGTCGTTCGGGGTGCTCACCGACCTGAGCCTGCTCGAGGTCGGCGACGTGGCCCACCCGCTCCTCCAGGAGCTCGTGCGCCGCGCCCCCGGCACCTACAACCACTCGATCAACGTCGCGAGCATCGGCGAGGCCGCCGCCGAGGCGATCGGGGCCCGCGGCCTGCTCGTGCGGGTGGGGGCGTATTTCCACGACATCGGCAAGATGCTCAAGCCCGCCTACTTCGTGGAAAACCAGGGCCAGGAAAACCGCCACGAGTCGCTCGTGCCGGCGATGAGCACGCTGATCATCATCGCGCACGTGAAGGAGGGCGCGGAGCTCGCGCGGCAATACAACCTGCCCCGGCCGATCGTCGACCTGATCGCCGAGCACCATGGCACGACGCTCGTCGAGTATTTCTACCGCCGGGCCACCGAGCGGCAGCAGCACGACCCCAATGCCGCCGAGATCGACGAGCAGACCTACCGCTACCCTGGCCCCAAGCCGAGCTCGCGCGAGTCGGCCGTGCTCATGCTCTCCGACGCCGTCGAGAGCGCCAGCCGCGCCCTCACCGAGCCCACGCCGGCCCGGATCGCGAGCCTCGTGCACGATCTGGCCATGAAGCGGCTGCTCGACGGCCAGTTCGACGGGTGCGGGCTCACGCTCGAGGAGCTCGAGCTCATCGAGCAGAGCCTCGTGAAGAGCCTCACCGCCGTGTACCACGGCCGCGTGAAATACCCGGACCAGAGGACGGCGTAGTGGCGCGTCGGCCTGGAAACACCCGGGAAGCCGCGGTGACCGTCACCGTGGCCAACCGCCAGCGGCTCGTGCGCGTGGCCGTGCCGTGGCTCGAGCGGATCGTGCGGCGCGTGCTCGCGGCCGAGGGCGTCGACCGGGCCGAGATCTCGATCCTGCTCGTCGACGACCGCCGCATCGGTCGCCTGCACGGCGAATGGTTCGGCGATCCGAGCCCGACCGACGTGATCACCTTCCCGCTCTCCGAGCCAGGGGCCGACCTGCTCGCCGGAGACATCGTCGCGAGCGCCGAGATGGCGCGGCGGCGCGGGCGGGAGTTCGGCTGGACGCCCCGCGAGGAGCTCGCCTACTACGTGATCCACGGCCTCCTCCACCTCACGGGCCACGACGACACGGCCCCCGGGCCCAGGCGGGCGATGCGGGCCCGCGAGCGGGCCGTGATGCGGGCCGCGGGCCTCGCGGTGCCGCCCCGGCGGGCGAGCAGGAGGCCGGCATGACCTCGGCCGCGCTCGGACTGGAAACGGCGTTCGCCCTGCTCGTCGTGGCCTGCCTGGCCGCGGTGCAGGCGCGGGCCGTGCGCGGCGCGCAGCGTCACCAGCTCCTCGAACGCTGCCGCCAGCGCGGCCGGCCGGAGCGCTACGACGAGATCGTGGCGGGCAGCGAGACGATCGCGTTTCTCGCCGCCTCCGTCGTGGCGATCGCGGCGGTGGTGGCCACGCTCCTCGCCTCGCGGTCGCTCGGCGTGCTCAACGGCGGCGTGCTCGCCGTCGACGTGACGGCGCTTGCCGGCTGGATCGCGCTGGTGTGGGCGATGCTCGTGGTCGTGCCGATGCTCGTCACGAAGCTCGCCGGCGTGGCGATCGTGGAGGCCACGTGGGCCTTGTGGCGGCCCGTCGTGCGGATCGCCGCCCCGGCCGTGCGCTGCCTGGGGGCCGTGGGGGCCTTCCTGGGCCGGCTCTTCAGCCGGGCGCAGCCCGGGGCCGACGCCGGGAGCGCGCAAGACGAGTTGCGGCTGGTGGTCGAGGAGGCCCACCGCGAGGGGCGGCTCGAGGGCGTGGCCCGCGACATGATCGCCGGCGTGATCGACCTCAAGGAGGCCCGCGTGTCCCAGATCATGACGTCGCGCACCGCGATGATCACGATCCCGCTCGACGCGCCCTGGGCCGACGTCTTGCGGATCGCGGCCGACAGCGCCCACACGCGGCTGCCGGTGTGGGACAGCTCGCCCGACGACGTGATCGACATCCTTCACACCCGCGAACTGCTCACGCAGCTCGTGGCCGCGCCGGCCGCCGGCGGCCAGCCGGTGGCGCACGACCTGCGCCCCCTCCTCCGGCCCCCGTGGTTCGTGCCGGAGTCGATGAGCGTGCAAAAACTCCTCCGCGACTTCCAGCGCACCCACACGCACATGGCGATCGTCACCGACGAGTTCGGCGGCGTGAGTGGCCTCGTGACGATCGAGGACGCCCTCGAGGAAATCGTCGGTGAGATCGTCGACGAGCACGACGAGGCCCTCACCGACGGCATCCGCATGGTGTCGCCCGACGTCTGCGAGGCGAAGGCCCAGGTGCGGATCGCGGAGCTCAACGAGAAGATGGGGCTCGCGCTCCCGGAGGAGGCCGACTTCGAGACGGTGGGCGGCTTCGTGTTTCACCAGTGCGGCCGCATCCCGGAAGTGGGCCGCCGCATCGAATCCCACGGCGTGGCCCTCGAGGTGCTCGCCGCCACCGGCCGCCGCATCGACCTCGTCCGCATCGAGCGGCTGCGGTAACGCCGCCCTGTAGAACAGGCTTCAGCCTGTCATGCCTTGGCCCGTTGCGCGCGCCGGCTCGTGACTGCCCAGACCCTCTCGCCGGACGTTCGCCTCAGCCCTCCAGGCTTCGGCTCTCTGCATGTCCGCTTCGCTTCGCCATCCATGGCTGCGCTCGCTTCCATAGCCCGCTCGCGTGCCCGGGCAGCCCCTCGCAACCTCATCACTCATTAAAAT